>NZ_VOYQ01000021.1:0-70185 GCF_013420195.1 Acinetobacter sp. YH01024 | reverse complement strand
AGAGGAATTGCCACAAGATACGATAAGCTAAAACGTAACTATCAAAGCGCTGTTGCTTTAGCTTGTATATTTATATGGTTGCCTCTTTAGCTCAATTTATCGGCTGTAAATGTCAACACACCCTAATTCAGAAAAAGTTTTTCTTATTAGAGTTCATAGGTTTAATATGTGATCTTGTTTTTATTTTAGCCATTTTATTTCGGCTAACGGGGAAGGTCAGTATTGAATCGCTATCATTCAAATGCTCCAAGTTGCGCATGTCGGAAAAAAGGTTCGATGTGCTTGGCGTATTGCGTTCAAACACGTCTGACATTTTTAAATGTCCTCATTTCTCTAATTAAACCTTTAAAGCTGAAATTTACCGTTCTTTGTCTTGTATTTGGTGCAATTGGGCTAAGTCCACAAGCTATTGCCCAATCATGTCAGTCAAAATTAGTCAGTCAAGAAGTCGCTCAGGCGCAGATGCCAAGCGGAGAATTGACCGGGCATGAGCATTGGCAAACGATAGAAAAGTTACCAGATCGTTGGAAAGATCGTTGGGATAATTATTCTGGCACAGCTTGGTATCGCTTGAAATGGCAATACACGTGTCAAGATGCAGGCTCAGATCCGCTTTCTTTGATGGTGAGTTACATCAATATGGCAGGGCAAGTGTATTTGAATGGTCAGCTGTTTTGGCAGGATGATTCATTACAAGAGCCTTTGTCACGAAGTTGGAATATGCCTCGGCAATGGGTAATTCCACCCAACAGCCTAAAGCAAGGTCAGAATGAAGTGCTGATACGAGTGGTGGGCGTCAATGCACTGAATCCAGGGCTTGGTGAGGTTAGTTTAAACCGCTATCACGATAATACCAAAGTGTATGAAAAACATTGGTTGGCTATGCGAGGCTTGCATAGCTACACCACTATTTTTGAGTTTATCTTGGGGATCATTGCGGGGCTGGTTTGGCTGTTTCGACGCGAAGAGAACGCTTTTGGTTGGTATGCCATAACCAGTTTTCTTTGGGTGCTATACGTTGGGCAACTTTTAGCTACCGAGACGCTTTGGGGGCTTTCAACGCTAGATTTCTATCGTTTGCATATCTTTATCTTTCTTTGTTTTACGACAGCGACTTGTCTCTATCCTTGGCGTTTTGCAGGACGAAAATTTCCACGTCTTGAAAAAGTCATGGGGATGACTGTTTTTGTATTGGGTTGCTTGATTTTTTTTACACCACAGTCTTTGGTACAACCTGTCTTAGATTTGAGTTTTATGGTGGGCTATGCTTGCTATATGCTGAATTGCCTGACATTTTCGTGGATTGCTTATAAATCAGGACAAGTTGAAGCCAAGTTGCTGGCAGGGATTATGTTGTTGATTTATGTCCCAATTGGTGCCCATGACGGTTGGCGCTTAATGATGAATGAAGGGGATTTGATTTCGGCATATGCTTCCCCGATAACAACCTTGGGTGTGGCGATTATTTTTGCACTACGCTTGACTAAAAGTGTGAGACGAATTGAAAAGTTTAATCAAACGTTGGCAACAACGGTCACTCAAGTAAAGGAAGAGTTGACGCATACCCTACAAAATCATTATCAGTTAGAAATGGAAAATACCCGCTTGCAAGAGCGTATTCAAATTGCACATGAGCTACATGATGGCTTAGGTGGCTCCTTGGTTCGTTCAATGGCATCGGTTGAGCAGAGTTCCAAAGATCTGACCAATTCGCAATTTTTATCGATGTTGAAAATTTTAAGAGATGATTTACGACATATCATTGATAGCGGTTCAAGTTTAGGCACCAAACTGCCTGAAACCCCATTGTTATGGATGGCACCATTTAGGCACCGTTTTAATCAGTTATTTGATTAGCTCGATATACACGCTAAATGGTCAGTTCCTGCAAAATGGGAAGTGGATGTTACTCCAATGGAATGTTTAACCCTACAGCGTGTAGCCGAAGAAGCATTAACCAATATTGTGAAGCATAGTCATGCGACCGTGGTGCAGATTCGGATTTATTATGAAAACTCGGCATTGATAATGGAAGTAGAAGACAATGGTGTGGGGTTTGATGTGAATTTGGTCAATCAAGCCGGTTTGAGTGTGGGGCTTCGTAGTATGAGTGGGCATTTAGAGCGGATGAACGCAGATATGCAAATCACTTCTCGTGCGGGTCAGACGATTTTAAAAGTGATTAAAAATTACGGATAAATCATGATTTTGTAGAAGAAATTAGTCAATTTTTTTCAATAAACTGTCATCAAATAATCATCAAAATGCAAAAAACTGCTGCTTAAACTGTGACTATACATTTATAAGAAGCATGTAAGATCATGACAGAATCGGCTATTAATTTAGGGCGTATGCAGGATGAACCTGCGCGATTTCAGTTCCAATTTAAGCATATGCAATCACGAATGGATGTGCAAACGGTCTCAACATTAATCCGTCCAGGTCTAAAAATCGCCATTGTTACAGATACGTGGGCGCCAGAAATTAATGGTGTTGCACATTCTTTATTGCAACTGTGTAAGGGCTTGCAGCAACAAGGCAACTCAATATTTTTAATACGTCCTGAACAGTCCGAAAGTTGTCAGGATTTCAAACCTGATCAAGAGTGTTTGGTTCGAGCGCAGTCGATTCCTAGATATTCAGGTTTACAATTTGGCTGGCCGCAATTGATCAAGCTGAGTAAAGCTTTAAAAAAAGCCCAAGTCGACATTGTGCATATAGTCACTGAAGGGCCTTTGGGATTTGCTATGCTTCAACTGGCGCGTTCTTTACAGATTCCTGTGTCCAGTGGTTTTCATTCGGCCTTTCATGATTTTAGTCGATTCTTTGATTTAGCGTTTTTAATGAAGCCTGTACAACATTATTTACGATGGTTTCATAACAATACTCAACTCACCTGTGTCCCGAGCCAAGATACTGCAGATGCCCTGCATCGATTAGGTTTTAGTTGTCCATTGGTGGTGGTGGGGCGTGGTGTGGACCATAGTCGATTTTCTCCCTCACATTATCGAGCAGATCTGAGACAACAGTGGCAAGCAGATGAACATACCCGCGTGATGCTGTATGTCGGTCGGCTATCTCCTGAAAAAGAAGTGGATGTTTTAATTTCTGCCTATCGTTCGATGTTGGCTATGGATGCACGAACGAAATTGGTCATTGTGGGTGATGGGCCTGATCGTGAACGACTAATGCAACTGGCAAAATCCCTAGATGTTATTTTTATGGGAAGTTTAAGTGGTCAGGCTTTATCGGAAGCCTATGCCAGTGCGGATGTTTTTGTTTTCGCAAGTCAGGTTGAGACCTTTGGTAATGTGGTTTTGGAGGCGATGGCTAGCGGATTGCCTGTGATTGCATATAATGCTGCATGTGCCCAACTGCACGTGAGAAATCAGCAAACGGGATGGTTATGTCATTTATCTCGAACCGATGAATTTATACGTCTTATGCAGCAATTGCCGCAACGCGCTAAATTAAAAACCATGGGCATCGAGGCGGCAAAAGACGCTGCTAAAATTGGATGGCAATATCCCGTACAGCAATTTGAGCAAGCGCTATATCGCGTGGTGGATCAAGCCATGATGAGCCAATGGAGCTAGCGCTATTGGTTATATACTGGTTGAGCATCCTCATAACCAATATTCATTGAACTGTCATCAAAGCATCATTGCACTGTCAAAAAGACAACTTAAGCTGAGTCAAACACAGAACTAAACTTGTAAAAATAACAACACAAATCTAGCTCAACCCCAACATAGTCAGACTTTGACTGTAGATAGGAGATTAGCGATGAATTTTAAAAATGCAAAAACAAGAATGCTGCATCTCGATTTAAAAGGCTGTATTTATCTCAATCATTTTTCACATCAACAAGTTGTGGCTGACATATTTAAAATGGTGAGTCGACTTGGTGATGGTGTGTTTTGGTATGTCATGTTGGCGACGGTTTGGATCGTGCAGGGCATGTCTTACAGTGTACAAATCGTCTATGTATTACTGGGTGGTTCCGTCGGGACCTCGATCTATAAACTCCTCAAAAAGAAAACTGTGCGCCCAAGACCGTACCAAGTGCATCAAGTGATTCGTTTGGGTGAACGCCCTCTAGACCATTTTAGTTTTCCATCGGGACATACTCTACATGCAGTCATGGCAACAACTGTGCTGGGCTATATTCAACCCATGCTGTTGGTCCTAATGTTGCCCTTTAGCTTATTGGTGGCATTATCTCGCATGATCTTAGGTTTGCATTATCCAAGTGATGTCGCTGTCGGTGCTGCTATAGGTGCTGCCGTCGGTGCTGCGATTATTCTCTGTGCACCTCTTTTCGGTTTGGTTTTATAGTTTGATGCGGACATCTCAATTGCAAAATCTGGTAATAAAAAAATTAAAAGGGTTTATCACGTCCAATTGCTGAAATTTGTTAAAGTAAGCCATCATTCTATAGACGATGTTAGGAAGACCCATGGGTTTACGCTGGACAGATACCATTGATATCGCAATTGAGCTGTATGAAGCTCACCCTGATGTTGATCCGCAATGGATTCGCTTTACTGACCTACATGCATGGGTATGTGCATTGCCAAATTTCACTGATGACCCAGAAAAGTCGACTGAAGGTCTGCTTGAGGGAATTCAGATGGCCTGGATTGATGAGGCAAGTTAATCCCTACATCGAAAAAAGCAATTTTTTTGTATAGCAAAAGCAGAAAATAGCGCATTATTCGGTATAATGCGGCAAATTTTTCACGTCAAATTGACTTAAGGAGCCTCTCATGGCTATTGAACGTACTTTATCTATCGTTAAACCAGATGCAGTTGCTAAAAACCACATCGGCGACATCTTTGCTCGTTTCGAAAAAGCTGGTCTTCAAATCGTTGCAACTAAAATGAAACACTTGACTCAAGCTGAAGCTGAAGGCTTCTACGCTGAGCACAAAGAACGTGGTTTCTTTGGTGACCTAGTTGCATTCATGACTTCTGGTCCAGTTGTAGTTTCAGTTCTTGAAGGCGAAAATGCAGTTCTTGCTCACCGTGAAATCCTTGGCGCAACTAACCCTAAAGAAGCTGCTCCTGGTACTATCCGTGCAGACTTCGCTGTAAGCATCGACGAAAACGCTGCTCACGGTTCTGACTCTGTAGCATCTGCTGATCGTGAAGTTAACTACTTCTTCGCTCAAACTGAGATCGCTCCACGTACTCGTTAATTCGAAGTATTCGAACCAGATAAGTGGTATACTGCTTGTCTGGTTTTTTTATTCTCTGAATAATTCTTCGCTCAAATACTGAGCATCTCCTTTGATCTTTAGACATGGTTTAGGTAATTACACATGAGTACTGAAGTAGTCGCTACATCAGCTGTTTCTGATGCACAGCAACAATCTCCATCCGCTCCGACGCAGCAAAATACTGTGGAGAAAGTGAATTTACTGGGCATGTCACGTCCGCAAATGGAAAAATTCTTCGAAGAAATGGGGGAGAAAAAGTTCCGTGCTGGGCAGGTGATGAAATGGATTCATCAGTTCTTCGTGACTGATTTTGCTGAAATGACCAATATTTCTGGTAAATTGCGTGAAAAACTAGAAAAGATTTGTGAAATTAAAGCGCCTGAAGTGGTGCATAAAAATTATTCAAAAGACGGTACTCGTAAATGGGTGTTCCGTGTAGGTGATGGTGCAGGTTCATTGGTTGAAACCGTGCTCATTCCTGCAGAAGATAAAACCGGCGCACGTAAGACCTTGTGTATTTCGTCACAAGTGGGCTGTGCTCTGGACTGTTCATTCTGTTCAACTGGGAAACAAGGTTTTCAACGTGACTTGAGCCAAGCTGAAATTATTGGACAGCTGTGGATGGCGAACTTCTCTTATATGGAAGATGTGCCAGTTGCGGATCGTGAACGTTCAGTGACCAACGTGGTGATGATGGGCATGGGTGAGCCGTTGTTGAACTATGATGCTGTATTGAATTCAATGCGTATCATGTTGGATGACTTTGCGTATGGCATGTCGAAGCGTCGTGTGACTTTATCAACATCAGGTGTGGTGCCTAAAATTGACCAATTGGCACAAGACATTGATGTAGCCTTGGCAATTTCACTCCATGCGCCAAATGATGAACTACGTAACGAACTTGTTCCGATCAATAAAAAATATCCGTTGGAACAGTTGATAGCAGCGTGTCAGCGTTATATCGCCAAAGATGGTAATGAAAGTTCGCGTAAACACGTGACCATCGAATACGTGATGTTAGATGGTGTAAATGACCATCCTGAACATGCACAGCAAATGTTAAAGCTGTTGAAAAACCTACCAAGCAAAATTAATTTAATTCCGTTTAACCCGTTCCCGCATGCGCCATACGGTCGTTCAAGCCGTAACCGTATTATTTCTTTCCAAAAAACTTTGTCTGATGCCGGTTTTGTGTGTACGATTCGTCAGACACGTGGTGATGATATCGACGCTGCGTGTGGACAACTCGTGGGGCAAGTTGCTGACCGTACTCGTCGTGCGGAGCAATGGAAAAAGAAAGTTGCGCAGCAAAATGAGATACTGCGCTCACAAGGATAATAAAGAGGCAGCCAATTGAAAAAGTTAACGTATAAGTTCACTTTCGTTTCAGCTTTATGTGCATCGGTTTTGGCATTAACAGCATGTCAAACGCCTGAGATTGGGAAAAAAGACCCAGAGAAAGCCGTAAAAATCAGAACGCAATTGGCTGTTGAACACCTGAAAGCAGGGGATTTGGACTCTGCTAAACGTGCATTAGATCAGGCTTTAGAGGTGGATTCTCGCGATTCCCAAGCCAATATGATGATGGGTGTCTTACTACAACGAGAAGGCAGTCCAGCCAACTTAGAAAAAGCAGATAGTTATTTTAAGCGTGCAATTTCAGCAGACTCAAAAAATTCTCAAGCACGTAACAACTACGGTACGTATTTATATCAAGTTGAGCGCTATAATGATGCGATTGAACAGTTCAGCATCGCAGGTTCAACTTTAGGTTATGATCAACGTTTCAAAGCATTGGAAAATTTAGGTCGAATTTACCTGAAAGTGGGTGATGTGGCGAATGCTGAAAAATCATTCAAACAAGCTTTGCAGGCTAATCGTGATTCCTATGTTTCAATGTTAGAGTTGTCTGAAATCTTTTATTTGAATCAGCAGTTCCCTGCTGCCACACAAATGTATGAACAATTTGTACGTGCAGTAGGACAAAAAAATCAGGGTGCGCGTGCACTCTGGATTGGCATTCGAACAGCGCGTGCCAATGGCGACAATTTGGGTATGCAAGTACTGGTTAACCAGTTACGTGCTTTATTCCCAGAAAGTCCTGAATACCAACGCTATTTGCAATTACAGTACAGTACTGAGGCCGTATGGAAGTAAATCCTAATTCACCGCAATCGAATGGTTCGAGCGTAGCTCCAAATGCATTAGGAAATGTACAACGCCCAGGTGAGTATTTACGTCAAGTACGTATTACGCAAAAACTGGAACTTGAAGCTGTCGCATCAGAACTCAATATTCCATTAAAAACACTGACTGCACTTGAGCAAGATGATTATAAGTCATTGCCTGAAGCGACCTTTATTAAAGGTTACTACCGCACTTATGCCAAATATTTAAAAGTTGATGCAACCAATATCATTCAACGTTTTGATGATATTTATGCTAACGATACGGGTTTGTTGCCAAATCACGCGTTAAACAATTCACCGATTAAAATTATGGGTAAATTACCCGGTTCTAACCGTGACCGTAATCGTAAATGGATCAAACGGGGTCTGATTGCATTGGCGGTGTTGGTGGTCATTGGTGCGATCGTGGCAGCGATTCAGGGCATGACCTCGGGCAGCGATAATGAAGACGCTGTGACCAGTGATGTCGCTTCAGAAGTTCAAGTCCTCGACATGAATGGCGGGAATGCAGCGGTCAGCGGTGATCAATTGACATTGACCTTTAGTAGCCCGACTTCAGTACATATTGTTGATTCGACGGGTAAGGTGTTGGCGACGGGTCGTCAAGCATCGACGCTCAACTTAAACGGTGAAACACCATTCCAAATTCGTTTGGATGATGCAACAGTAGTGTCATTAAGCTTAAATAATGAAAATATTTCATTGTCACCATATACCGTAAACGGCAAAGCAGATTTCCGTTTATCACGTTAAGGGACAACAGAGCAGACTGAACAATGATTGAAAATCCAATTAAGCGCCGTCCAACGCGTAAAATTAAAGTAGGTTCGGTGTATGTCGGTGGTGATGCGCCGATCAGCATCCAAAGTATGACCAATACTGAAACCTGTGATGTCGAAGCGACCGTGGCACAAATTCAGCGCTGTGTAGACGTCGGTGCGGACATCATGCGTGTTTCTGTACCGAGTATGGAAGCTGCTGAAGCTTTTGGTGAAATTCGTAAACGTGTGCAAGTGCCATTGGTTGCCGATATTCACTTTGATTATAAAATTGCTTTACGTGTTGCAGACCTTGGTGCAGATTGTTTGCGTATTAACCCGGGTAATATTGGCTCAGAAGCTAAAATTCGTGAAGTGGTAGCTGCTGCACAACATAATGACATCTCTATGCGTATTGGTGTCAATGCAGGTTCGCTCGAAAAAGATATTCAAAAGAAATATGGTGAGCCTACAGGTCAGGCCTTGCTTGAATCTGCAATGCGCCATATTGATATTTTAGACCGTTTAAATTTCCATGAATTTAAAGTGTCAGTCAAAGCATCCAATGTCTTTCTGACGATGGATGCTTACCGTTTGTTATCTAAACAAATTGATAACCCATTACACTTAGGTGTGACTGAAGCAGGTGTCTACCGTACGGGTTCAGTCAAATCTGCTATCGCTTTAGGCGGTTTGTTGATGGAAGGCATTGGTGACACCATGCGTATTTCATTGGCAGCAGAGCCTGAAGAAGAAATCAAAATTGGCTTTGATATTTTAAAATCATTGGGCTTACGTTCAAACGGCATTAACTTTATTGCGTGCCCAAGTTGTTCACGCCAAGAGTTTAATGTCATCAAAGTTATGCAAACATTGGAAGAGCGTTTAGAAGATATTCGTACCCCAATGGATGTATCGGTGATTGGTTGTAAAGTGAATGGTCCGGGTGAAGCCAAAGAAGCCGATATTGGTGTAGTTGGTGCAAGTCCGCGTTCACTGGTGTATCGTAATGGCGAAAAGAGCCATTTAATTGACACAAATCAGTTGGTTGACGAAATCGAAGCGATGGTTCGTCAACGTGTTAGCGATCTTGAAGACGCTAAAGCTAAAGAGATTATTCGCACAAGTTTTTCTGAGTAGATCATGAGTTCAATCGTCGCAATCAAAGGTTTTAATGACATTCTCCCTACGCAAAGTCCTGCATGGAGACGTCTAGAACAGCATCTATCTAGCCTGATGGATGCTTATGGTTATCAGCAAATTCGCTTGCCGATTGTGGAGCAGACTCATCTGTTCAAACGTTCTATTGGTGATGCAACGGATATCGTTGAAAAAGAAATGTACACATTCTTAGACAAAGGTAATCCGCCTGAGTCTTTGACTTTGCGTCCAGAAGGAACAGCAGGATGTGTACGTGCAATGCTTGAACATAACTTACTTCGTGGTGCTACACCGCGTGTATGGTATGTCGGCCCAATGTTCCGCTATGAAAAACCACAAAAAGGTCGCTACCGTCAGTTCCATCAATTTGGCGTAGAAACTTTTGGTGTTGCAACACCAGATCAAGATGCAGAATTGATTTTAATGACTGCACGTTTGTGGAAACGCATGGGCGTTGCAGATAAAGTTCAATTAGAACTCAATACTTTAGGTGAGTCTGATGAACGTGCAGCTTATCGTGCAGCATTGGTTGAATTCCTAGAGTCACATAAAAATGACTTAGATGAAGATTCACAGCGTCGTCTAACCACGAATCCACTGCGTATTTTGGATTCTAAAGATGCAAAAACACAAAGCATTTTGGAAAATGCGCCAAAACTTCACGACTTTATGGGTGAAGAAACGTTGGCTCACTTTGCTCAATTGCAGCAGTATTTGACTGACGCTGGTGTTGGTTTTGTGATCAATCAAAAATTGGTTCGTGGTCTCGACTACTACAATAAAACGGTCTTTGAATGGACAACTACACACTTAGGTTCTCAAGGAACGGTATGTGCTGGTGGTCGTTATGACGGTTTAGTCGGTCAGCTTAAAGGTAAAGCAGACCAGTCTGTGCCTGCTGTTGGTTTTGCAATGGGTATGGAGCGTTTGCTTCTTCTACTTGAACAAGTGGAAGACAATACCCCAGTGCGTGACTGTGAGCTATTCTTGGTTTCAGATCCTGCAACTCAAGGTAAGGCATTGGTACTTGCTGAACAAATACGTGATCAACTTGAAGCAGCCGGTAGCAACATTCGCTTAAAAGTTGGTTCACAAGGTTCAATGAAATCGCAAATGAAAAAAGCTGACCAATCGGGTGCTTTATTTGCTGTGATTTACGGTGAACGTGAGCAAGCAGCAGGGCAAGTGCTGGTAAAAGAGCTAGCGATTGCAGAACAACACGAAGTGAATGTGGCAGACTTTGTTGCCTTCATTATCGAAAAAATTTCTTCAAAATAATCCCTATAACATAAGGAAAAAGGTAATTTCATGAGCGCATTGAGTGAAGAAGAACAACTTGATAATTTAAAATCGTTTGCTAAAAAATATGGCTCTGCCATTGTTAGCGGCATTTTAATTGCGTTGATTGCCTTTTTCGGATGGGAATACTGGCAGAAGAAAACTTTGGCTGAATCACAAATGCAAACAGCCAAAGTCCAGCAGTTAATGGATGATGCTCAGTCGGCGACGGGTGACGCTTTTACACAACTTTCTGCGACTGCAGATAAAATTGTAAAAGAAGCGCCAGATTCGCCACAAGCCATCCAAACTCAGTTGCTTATGGCAAAATTGGCGTATGATAAAGCGGATTATGCCAATGCTGAGAAAGCTTTGAAAAAAGTTGAAAATTCAAAAGTTGATGATGCAGGCTTAATTCAATTGGTGAAATTACGTTTGGCGTATGCACAATTGGCACAAAAGAAATTTGATGAAGCATTAAAAACCTTAGAAGCAGTTAAAGAACCTGCTTTTCAAGCGACTGCAGATGAAGCCCGTGGCGATGTCTATGTTGCAAAAAATGATATCGAAAATGCAAAGAAAGTTTATCAAAGTGCATGGGATGCTTTGGTTGAGCGACAAGAAGAACGTCAAATTTTACAAATTAAACTCGAAAGTGTAGGCGTTTTAGTTGATGATCCTGAAATTGAACGTCCGATTATAGATACACAAGTGGAAGCAACTGAATGAATAGAAAATACAAAATTACCTGTGCGCTGACAGTTTTAACACTTGCTTTGGCTGGTTGTGCAAATAAAGGAAAAGTAGAAAAAGTAAAACCAAATCCTTTACCAAAATTGGAACAGGCAAAAACTTTAGCACCTGTATTTTCAAACAGTGTGGCTTCAACTGAAGAAGCAGATCCACTACGTTTACGTATGGATGCAGATAATGGCGTTGTTTTTAGCGTAAATCCTAATGGTGAAGTTCAAGCCTACAAAGGCAAAGAGCGTTTATGGCAGAAGAAAATCTCTAAACAAGGTTTGACTGCAGGTGTAGAAGCAGCTGACGGAATTGTGGTTGTTGGTAATGCAAAAGGTCAATTATTTGCATTAGATCAGGCAACAGGTGAACAAAAGTGGACAGCGCAATTAACCGGCGCGTTACTTTCACCGTCGTTGATTCAAGCAGGTCGCGTTATTTCAGTTACCAATGATGGGACGGTATACGCAAACGATGTGGCAACGGGCCAACAAACTTGGACCTATAACTTGCCAAATGTACAGTTTAGTTTACGTGGTATGGCAGCACCGGTATCACTCGATGCGCGTCATGTTCTCATCGCTTCTTCAAATGCCTATATCTATGTGATTGATGCATTGAGCGGTATTCCGAAAATGCAGCGTCGTGTTGCAGTGTCAGACGGTCGTTCAGATGTACAACGTCTCATTGATATTGACGGTGAACCGACTGTAGCAGGTCAATTTTTAATTACCACCAGTTACCAAGGCCAAGTGACAGCGCTTGATCTTGCCTCACAACAAGTGATCTGGAGCAATGATGCGAGCAGCATTCAGCGTCCTGAAGTTGCGGGCAATGGTGTCTTTGTGGCACAAACTGATGGTAAAATTGTGGCTTATGAAATTACCACTGGTCAAACATTGTGGGAAAATGACCAATTGCTTAATCGTAATTTGAGTAACCCAGTGATGTTAGGTCAAGACCTTGTGGTTGGTGATCTGGATGGTGTACTTCACTTAATCAACCCAGCGACAGGCGAGTTGGTTGGTCGTTCTAAAACCAGTGGTGAAGTACGTTCACTACGTGTAATTGACAACCAATTATATGTGTCGACACGTAAGGGTGCATTAAGCATTTGGCAGAACCGTTAATTTTTCTGCGGCTTATGTTAAAATAAGCCAAACCGTATTTTTAACGCGGGGGATTGAATCATCAATGCCCCGTGTTTTTATTTATTTTAGGCATTTATCCTATTTCCATTCTTCCTAAGCTTTCTGATGTTCAGACCAGACCAAACTGGCTGATCTGGAATAAAGGTTAATCTATGAAACCCGTAATTGCGCTCATTGGTCGTCCGAACGTCGGAAAATCAACGTTGTTTAACCAGATAACCAAGAGCCGTGATGCTCTCGTTGCTGACTTTGCAGGTCTGACTCGTGACCGTAAGTATGGTGACGCGACTTATCAAAATAAATCCTTTATCGTCGTTGATACTGGGGGTATTGGCGAAACTGAGGGCGGTATCGACTCGTACATGGCAGAACAGTCAAAAACTGCCATTAATGAAGCAGATATTATTGTCTTTGTGGTCGATGCGCGCGCAGGCTTATTGGCATCTGATGAGCAAATTGCACGTGACTTACGTACGCTAGGTAAAAAAGTTTATCTTGTTGCCAATAAAGTTGATGGTGTTCATGCCGAAGCAGCTTTAGTTGAATTCTTCAAATTGGGTATGGGTGAACCACTTCAAGTGGCTGCCAGCCATGGTCGTGGTGTTCAGCAAATGCTTGAAGAAGTGTTAGCTGAAGTGCCTGAAGATGAAAGTGAAGAACAACACGATAAAGACACTGGCTTACGTTTAGCGATTATTGGTCGTCCAAACGTGGGTAAATCGACTTTAGTGAACCGTTTGTTGGGTGAAGACCGTGTGGTTGCATTTGACCAGCCGGGTACTACACGTGACTCAATTTATATTCCATTTGAACGTGATGGTCGTAAATACACATTAATTGATACTGCGGGTGTACGTCGTAAAGGTAAAGTGGACGAAATGATCGAGAAATTCTCGATTGTGAAAACTTTACAAGCGATGAAAGATGCGCATGTTGTGGTAATTGTTGTCGATGCACGTGAAGGGATCGTTGAGCAAGACTTGCATTTGATCGGTTATGCGCTTGAAGCAGGCCGTGCGATGGTGATTGCCATTAACAAATGGGACAACATGTCTGACTATGACCGTAAACAGTGTAAATTAGATGTTGAACGTCGTTTTGACTTTATTCCTTGGGCAAAAATTCACTTAATTTCTGCACTTCACGGTACAGGTGTTGGTGATCTTTATCCATCGATCCACCGTGCTTATGATTCTTCGCATTTGAAAGTATCACCTGCGAAAATCACTCAGATCTTGAATGATGCAACTGATGCGCACCAACCACCAATGGTTCAAGGTCGTCGTATCAAAATGCGTTATGCACATATGGGCGGACAAAATCCACCGACGATTGTGATTCATGGTAACAAAGTCGATAAAACGCCAAATGACTATCGTCGTTACCTAGAAAACGTGTTCCGTAAAGTTTATAAACTTGAAGGTACGCCAGTCAAAATTGAATTTAAAACCTCTGATAACCCATTTGAGGGTCGTAAGTCGCAAATCGATGAGCGTACGGCTGCACGTAAACGTCGTTATGTTCAGAAGTTCAAAAAAGCGGAAAAGAAATTCAAACGCTAAGTTTAGATGAACAAAAAAAGCCTGCAGATATGCAGGCTTTTTTATTTCACTTTATTTATCTAAAAAGATGTAGAAATTAGTTTTTACACTTTTTAGCTTGGCGGTAAATATCAATATTATCCAGATTAGTTTGAGCAATTTCCATGGCTTGCTGTGCGCTGCTGCTATCCTGTTGTGTATTTTTATTGCCAGAAAAAGCTGTCGCAAATTGTCCCATACGCGCGGCTGTTTCAGATTGACCTGAAAATGCGGATAGCGCGTTGCCAGCAAGACCAGCCCATTTTGAAACTTGATTATTTTGCTGTGCAGACGCTTGGCTTAATGCCAGTTGCGATGCTTCCAATGTACGTTCGAAAGTTTTACGCTCAACGCTCAGGTCAGTGCAATCTAAGGTTTTTAAATAACTGGTGCTATAAACACTATTGTTGGTTTGGCTAGCTTGATTGAAATTTGAGGCATAGCCACGGTCTGCTTGAGCCACGGCGTTAGCAGCTTCTTGACGGCTTTGATTCATACGAGCTTCAGCTTGGTCCATAATCGCGCCATTTTTGGCACCCATCACTGCAACAGCTGCATCCAATAAACCTGCTTGAGCGAAACATGGTAGGACACAAAGTGAACTGATTAAGGTGATTTTTCTTAGCATCTGGTTTACCCCGAGTTTTAAATTAAAGTTATAAGAATCTAGAGTATTTTATCTAATTGAAGATGTATTTGAAATATTTATTATACTTAAGTATTTGAATATATTTATAATATTAAGTATTTCTTAAGTGGTTAGGAATATTTTTAAACTGAGTTTTAAAATCTCGATAAGTCAAAGGACCGATGCGCTCATCTGTATTGTGGTGTATTTTGTGTCGGAGAGTCGCATAAAATATAGCGTCATGGACGTAGTGTAAAAGATATTGGATCAATAACTTATGGCGAAAATTCAGCTTGAATATAGTGCAATTACTGACTTCTTTGTGGAGCCGCATGGCTTGAGTCGTCAAGAGGTAATTGCCGTGCGTAAACAAGCCATTTACCAATATCGAAATCAATTACTCGGGCAGCGGCTAAATAGGTCAGTTGAAAATTCAGATTTTTCAAAGTCTGCGTTTGGTAAGCCTTTTCTTCCTGATTTGCCACATTTTCATTTTAATCATAGTCATAGCCAGCAGCATTATGTATTGGCCAGCAGTGAAAAAATCGCCAATATTGGTGTGGATATTGAAGATTTAAATCGAAAAGTTCGTTTTGATGCGATGGCTCAACACAGCTTTCATCCCGAAGAATTGCTCAATTGGGACAGTTGTGAGCATAATCCTGATTATTGGTTTAAAGTTTGGACCACCAAAGAGGCGGTACTTAAAGCGTCAGGTTTAGGGATTCGAGTGAACCTGAATGAACTGAATACACAGTGTCATCCTGAGCAGAATGGTGGGATGTGTAGCCATCCCGCAATTGGCACTTTTGCTTATCAGAATATTCAACTACCGCATGTGATGTTGACGGTGGCATGGGAAAGTGAACAATCTTGCCGAGGCTTTCATTTGCCTAATATTGAGTTGAATGTCTTATAAATCGGTATGACATATAAATCACCATGAAAAAAGCCCTGTTCTGGCTGAACAGGGCTTTTTTTAAATCAATCTAAACTGGCTTTAGATTAGATTTTGCATTTTTTAGAACCTTGGTAGATACCAATGTTGTCGATGTTTGCTTGAGCAGCAGATTTGTTCGCTTGTTGAAGTTCAAGGTTGCCTGCATCAGAAGTATCTTGCTCACCAGCCAAGCTGTTTGCAATGTTGCCTGCACGAGCAGCTTTTTCAGAGTTACCACCGAAAGCAGCAAGAGCGCCACCCGCTAAACCAGCAAATTTGCTCAATGATTTGCCTGGCGCTTGAGCAGATGCTTGGATGTTTGCAATGTTTTTGTCAGCAGCTTCTAAAGAGCGCTTAGCATTCGCTTTTTCAACAGCAAGAGTTGCACAATCCATCGCTTTTAATTCTGAAGATGCGAATTGAGTTGTAGCAAAAGCAGAAATTGAAATAGAAGTAACAGTTGCAAGAACAAGTAATTTTTTCATGAAATAATTCACTTTTATTGTTAGAAAATAAACGCCCGAAAGTAATGGGCGGGTGAATATTATTCAAAAAAAGGAATTTTGTCCTGTTAAAATGTGACAATTGTGTAACTTTGTGTAATTTGCGTACAAATATGATTGCAAAATTAAATGATTAGTAACACGTTGCTATTTGGGTTTTTGTGCAATCCAAATATTACTTAAGCGGTTGACAAATTGCGGGCTAAACTTCGATAAATTAAATAAAAATTTAGCTTTCATCCCCACAGGTGTATGTGTGGCCATTAAGACCGTATCCTTTTTTTGTACCAAGGTATAAATTTGCTGAGCGACATCGCTCGGTTGAAGATTGACGCCCATTTTCTTAATGCTTTGGGCATCCATGTCTTGCACCATCGCGGTTTGAACAAATAAAGGCATCACATCTAAAACGCGAATATTGTATTTTTGCCATTCAATATCTAAGCTTTCAGTGAGCCCACGTACAGCAAATTTAGATGTGGCATAGCTGGCTAAATCTGCTTGTCCATAAATAGCTGAAGCCGAAGAGAGGTTAATCACACGAGCAAAATTGCTTTGTTGTAAATAGGGGAATGCCGCATAGCAACCGTTTATCACCCCTTTGACATTGATATCAATCGTTCGGTGGTGTGCAGACAGTTCCGTATGTTCAAAGCTGCCTGAATACAGAATTCCGGCATTATTGACTAAGATATTCAGCTGACCTGCCCAAGCAACAAATTCAGCTAAAGCGCTTTGCCATTGCTCTGGTTGTGTCACATCTAAAAGCCCAGCTTTGGCATGGCTACCGAGTTCAGCAGCTAAGGAGGTGACTTGAGATTGGTTAATGTCGTAAAGCCCAACTTTATAGCCTTGTTGTATGAACAGTCGTGCAATTGCTGCGCCAATCCCTTGTCCTGCACCGCTAATAAAAATACTTTGCATGTTATGCTTCCTTAAATTGAGTTGCTCATTCCCTGAGTAAATTTTGAGCATATCAAATACTGTAATCGAAACAATGTACTGATGAGTAAATAGCTGGAGTTCACATGGAACAATTATTAGCAGTGATGAAAGAATTACGTGAAAAATGTCCATGGGATCAAAAGCAAACCCCAGAAAGTCTGACTCGTTATGCCATCGAAGAAGCCTATGAAGTGGAAGCGGCAGTTCGTTCAGGTCAGAGTGATGATGTACGAGATGAACTGGGGGATTTATTACTGCAAGTGGTTTTTCAGTCGCAGATGTATAGTGAACAAGGCGCATTTGATTTTCAAGATGTGGTGCAAGCCATTACAGATAAATTAATTCGCCGTCATCCCCATGTGTTTCAGGCAGAGCAGTTTTCTGCACTCAATGCGGATGATGTGGCAACACTATGGAAACAGATTAAACAACAAGAAAAAGCAGGGAAATCAGCATCTAGATTAGATGAGGTTAAACATGCACCTGCATTAAGCCAAGCAGATGAAATCCAAAAAAATGTGGCGAAAATTGGATTTGATTTTCCAGATATTGAAGGGGCTTATGGCAAACTTGAGGAAGAGCTAGGGGAGTTAAAAGAGGCCTTAGCAGGCAAAAAATCCGACGAAATATTTGATGAATTTGGTGATTGCTTATTTTCTCTAGTGAATGTTGGACGTAAGATTGGCATCTCAAGTGAGATGGCACTGTTAAGTACCATTCATAAATTTAGAAGCCGTTTTGCTTATATTGAAGCACAGGCCACATTACAACAAAAACATGTAGAAGACTTGTCCCTGACTGAAATGGATCAGTTATGGGAACAGGCAAAACAACAATTAAAACAACAGGCTGAATATGTACCACATCCTAAAGAATAAATACTCTACACAATTACTTGTCTTGGTTTTGGGTTTAATGGCAGATTTAACTTTTGCTCAAAGCCCTTCGGGCTACGCGGAATGGAAAGCCATGCAGCAAGCTCAAGATCAGCAATTAAAAAAGCAATCTGAGGCCTCGAAGTCCAAAGTGGCAACTGCACCGAGCAATGCCAACTATTATTTGTCACGACCCAGCACCCAACAAAATAGTCGAACAGATCAGGTACGTTTAAATACAGCCTCAGTCGATGAACTGCAGACATTGCATGGAATTGGTCAGAAAAAAGCAGAAGCCATTGTGCAATATCGCAAAAGTAATGGCTTATTTAAAAGCATTGATGATATTCAACAGGTTAAGGGAATCGGTCCTGCGCTGTTTGCTAAAAATAAAGCAAAATTGGCACTTTAAGTGAAGTGTAAAAAAAAGAATTAGGTTAAGCTCAGCTTGAGCATCGAGATAATCAAATTGCCCTTTGATTGTGTTAGAGATATCATTAGCGACATCTTAAGAATTTTACGTTCAGACGTAGGAGACAGCGTCTTTTGCAAACTTTGCGCGCGTCCAAATGTGGTTTATCAACCGCACAATTACCTTCTTCCATTTTAGATGTGATTGATGCCTTAACTAAGGCAGGCTATGAAGCTTATATCGTGGGTGGCGGTGTCCGTGACCTAATGTTAGGTCATGCACCTAAAGATTTTGATGCCGTAACTAATGCGACACCAGCTCAGGTGAAAGAAGTCTTCGGGCGACGTTGCCGAATTATTGGTCGTCGTTTTGAGCTGGCGCATGTCTACTCAGGACGTGAACTGATCGAAGTTGCGACCTTCCGTGCGCCACCTAAAAAAGCCGTGACTTCTGCTGCGGGCATGATTTTACGTGATAATAATTGGGGTACGATTGAGCAAGACTTTGCACGTCGTGACTTCTCGATCAATGCAATGTATTACCAACCACGCAAAGGTGAAGTGCTAGATTTTTGTCATGCAGTAGATGACATTAAGCATAAAACGTTGCGTTTATTGGGTGATCCACAATTACGTTTTGAAGAAGATCCTGTGCGGATGCTTCGGACTTTACGTTTTGCAGCCAAATTAAACTTTAATATTGATGAAAAAATTCTGGATGTCTTTACTCCAGAACTTACTCAATTGCTGCGTGATGTGTCTCCACATCGTTTATACGATGAGTCACAAAAACTCTTTACCATGGGGCATCTCAATCGCGTCTTACCGATGCTGATCGATTTTGGTATCTGGTATCAATTATTTGCAGATATCAAACCGGTCGTAACGCCATTTATTGAGTTGGCAGCAAAAAATACCGATCAACGTATTTCGATTGGGAAAACCATTAACCCTGCATTTTTCTATGCCGTATTATTGTGGATTCCGTTCCAAGAACGTTGTACGTTCTATCTGAATAAAGGTGTTGTTCCAGCTGAAGCACGTGCTCAAGCGGGCTTAGATGTATTGAAACGTCAAGCTACACGAACCATTATTCCACGCTTTGCCGAAACGTTTATTCGTGAGGTTTGGGAAATGCAAACCCGTTTGCTGAATCCAAAACCACAGCAAATTGAAGCACTTTCAGGTCATGCACGTTTCCGTGCAGGCTTTGACTTCTTGCTGCTGCGTGAAAAATCGGGTGATACAAGCACGCAAGGTATGGGCCAGTGGTGGGATGCTTATCAGCAGATGAGCACTGACGAAAAAGAACGGGCAATTAGCCAATACAATCGTCAACGTGCCAAGAGTCGTCGTAAAGCGGCGCATGAAGATGTGGAAACGAAAACTTCTGCACATCAGCAAGTTGAAATTGAACCACTTGTGAATGAACCAGAAAGCAGAAGTCGCCGTCAACGTAAGCCTAAATCACATGCCAACAGTCCAGCGACAGTATCAATTGTTGCAGCGTCAGCCAGTGGTGAAATTGGTGCAGATCATCCGATTTTAAAACGTAAACGTGTGAAACGAGATCTGACTCAGGTTATTTTTGGGCCAACACAATGACGCTGACATATATTGGTTTAGGCAGTAATTTAGGTGATTCCCTGCAGATCCTCAGTGAAGCGGTGCATAAACTTGCGACACTCGGTACTGTAAAAGTCTCACAACTGTATCAAAGCCCGCCAATGGGGCCACAAGATCAGCCGAATTATTTAAATGCAGCGGTTGCATTAGAAACTGATCTAGCACCTTTGGCCTTGTTGGATGAATTGCAACGCTTTGAACAAGAGTCGGGGCGTGTACGCCTACGTCATTGGGGGGAGCGTACACTGGATTTAGATTTACTGATTTATGGTGAACAGCACATTCAAAATGAACGTTTGACGGTGCCTCATGTTGGTGTTTTAGAACGTGATTTTGTGTTGAAACCTTTATTGGATTTAGATGAGAATCTACAGATTAAAGGACAACCATTAAAAGATTTACCTATTTTGAATAATCCAAATTTAACTGTATTGGATGCAGGAAACTGGGCCCATCTTTAATTTTTGTATGACCACTTGAGAAAGCCGTCATCTGAGGAATATTGAAATGATTAGTCTAAGTGACTTGAAAAAATTTAAAGCGGAAGGTCGCAAATTCTCCTGCCTGACTTGCTATGATGCGAGCATGGCAAAAGCAATGGAAGTTGCTGAAGTCGATAGCATTTTGATTGGTGATTCATTGGGGATGACCATTCAAGGGAATGACTCAACTTTACCTGTCACTGTTGAAGATATGGTATATCACACTGCTGCAGTGCGTCGTGGCAATAAACATGCGTTTATTTTGACTGATTTGCCCTTTATGACCTATGCCACTTTGAATGACGCTTTAGTGAATTCAAAGATCGTGATGCAAGCAGGCGCGCAGATGGTCAAATTGGAAGGTGGTGCATGGTTGTCAGAAACAGTTGAAGTATTGACCCGTAATGGTATTCCAGTGTGTGTGCATTTAGGGTTAACTCCGCAATCGGTTCATGTGTTTGGCGGTTATAAAGTGCAAGCACGTACACGCGAAACCGCGGATCAACTCATTGCAGATTGTAAAGCTGTGGTTGATGCAGGTGCAGCAATTTTACTTTTGGAATGTGTTCCTGCCCAAGTGGGTAAAGAAATTAGTGAATTATTCCCAAATACACCTGTGATTGGGATCGGTGCCGGTGCAGAAACGGATGCTCAAGTCTTGGTTCAACAAGATATGTTGGGACTGACGTTTAGTCACGTGGCGAAATTTGTTCGCAACTTTATGAAAGAGCAAGCAGGGGAAACAGCAATTGTGGATGCGTTTAAGGCGTATCATGCTGCCGTACTTGATGGTAGCTTCCCTGCCAAAGAACATACATTCCAAATTGAGCTGTAAGACATGAAAACTGAAACAACGATTCAAGGTTTAAGTGCATCGCTAAATCCAGCACGTGCTGCGCGCAAAATCATTGGTTTTGTACCAACGATGGGGAACTTGCATGAAGGTCACCTTAATTTAGTTCGTGAAGCACGTAAACTGTGTGATGTCGTGGTGGTGAGTATTTTCGTTAACCCAATTCAGTTTGGTCCAAATGAAGACTTTGACAACTATCCACGTACTTTGGAACAAGATCAGCACTTATTGGCTGAAGTGGGTTGTGACATCGTGTTTGCACCGACTGTTGAACAAATGTATGGCAACAAACCGCGCTTAACCAATATTAGCGTGGGCGGCATTACCAATGATTTGTGTGGCGAACAGCGTCCGGGTCATTTTGATGGTGTTGCTGTTGTTGTGACAAAACTCTTTAATATTGTTCAACCGAATTTTGCATTCTTTGGGCAAAAAGATTACCAGCAACTTGCAGTGATTCGTCAGTTTGTACGTGACTTAAATATTCCACTAGAAGTGATTGGTGTGCCGATTACTCGTGCTGAAGATGGTTTGGCATTGAGCTCACGCAATGGTTATTTAAGTGCGGAAAATCGTGCGATTGCACCAACGATTTACCAAAGCTTGAAAACGGCTGAGGCGGAATTACATGCTGGAACTCAACTGGCAGATGTGTTAGCTAATATTAAAGCAACATTGACAGCAGCGGGTTTTGTTGTGGACTATGTTGAAGCACGTACACCTGAATTACAGAAAATTGAAGAATTTGATCAAGACGTGGTGTTGTTTATTGCGGCTAAATTAGGCGCAACACGTCTTATTGATAATATGCAGGTTAAATATACTGCAGTTTAAAACGGCTATGGGGTAGCAAGGGATGAAGCGCATTTTAATTGTTACAGGACAATCTGGATCTGGAAAGTCATCTGCATTACAGATACTTGAGGATTTGGGTTATTACTGTATCGATAATTTGCCATTGGCCTTACTCCCCGAAATTGTTGAAAAACTTGATTCAGAAAATAATCTTGAACAATTGGCACTGGGTGTGGATGTCCGCAGTACACGTGCAGATTTACAAGAGTTCGATTTGGTTTTTCAACAGCTACAACGCCATGGCTCAGTCGATATTATTTATTTGACCACGCGTGATCAGGAATTGATTGCGCGATTCAGTTCATCTCGACGTCCCCATCCGTTGGCAAGTCGTTTCAAAAGTTTAAATGAGTGCATACAGGAAGAAAAATCTTTACTGTTGCCGATTCAATTACGCTCGACAGTACATATTGATACTACAGATAAGAGTGTACATGATTTAAAACATACCTTGCTGTCTAAACTTGGACAGGCAGATAATTTAATTTTGATCTTACAGTCTTTTGGCTATAAGCATGGTATTCCACTCGATGCAGATTATGTTTTTGACGTCCGTCATTTGCCCAATCCGCACTGGGATATGGAATTACGCAAGTATTCAGGATTAGATGAGCCAGTTCGTCAGTTTTTACAACAAAGTGAACAAACCAATGAAATGTTCCAAGATATTTATAATTTTTTGGATAAATGGCTGCCGGCATTTGCCGAAGGGCATCGTCATTACATGACGGTGTCGATCGGGTGTACAGGTGGGCAACACCGTTCGGTATATATCGTAGATAGACTAAAAAAAGCACTTGAGGCAAAATGGTCTATTCAGGTTCTACATAGAGAAATGAAGCACTGGTCATGATCGACACAACTGTTGACGTAATTAATAAACTGGGTTTACATGCGCGTGCATCTGGCAAGCTAATCGAAGTCACGACCAAATTTCGCTCGTCGATTCAAATTGGTAAGGGTGGAAAATTAGTAGATGCCAAAAATATTATGTCTTTGCTGATGCTTGGCGCAGGCAAGGGCACAACTTTACGCTTAGTGATTGAAGGTGCAGATGAAGAAAAAGCTTTATCTGAAATTCAAGCACTGTTTGCAGCAAAATTTTACGAGGCAGATTAAACGTGGCACGTCGACCGAACCGCTATACTGAAGAAGACTTTG
This sequence comes from Acinetobacter sp. YH01024, assembly GCF_013420195.1. Taxonomy (NCBI): domain Bacteria; kingdom Pseudomonadati; phylum Pseudomonadota; class Gammaproteobacteria; order Moraxellales; family Moraxellaceae; genus Acinetobacter; species Acinetobacter sp. YH01024. The sequence continues at coordinate 46,826 of NZ_VOYQ01000021.1, read as the reverse complement.
AATCCTTAGAAGGACGTGCAAGTAAAACTGAGCAAAAGAAAGCTGTACAACGTATGGCTGCTTTGGGCGAGGAACTTGCAAAACTGAATCCTAAACAGATTAAAAATCTTCCTGTTGAAGAGCGTCTGATCGAAGCACTACTAGATGCACAAACAATTACTTCACATGAAGCGCGACGCCGTCAGTTTCAACGTGTAGGTAAATTAGTGCGTAATGAAGATGAAACCATGATTTTATCTTACTTAACCCCGCAGCAAGGTGCGAAAAAAACAGCGCAGCTTCAACGCTGGACTGAACGTATGATTGCCCAAGGTGATCCCGTCATTAAAGAGTTCATGAAAGCACATAATGCTGCTGAACATCATCCTATTCGTCAGCATATTTTGCGTATTCAACGTGATATAGCCAAAAATGTAAGCGAAGAAGAACTGACTGCGTCAAAGTTGAAATTGTTTAACTACATTCAACAAGTGGCTTTATTATCTGATAACTAATGCATGATTAGATAACCAAGTGCTTAGATAGCTCAATGATCAGAGAATTCAACATGATCTGATCATTGAAGCAAAACGTGAAGTTATAGACTTCACATCAAAAAAGCGACCTGATTAGGTCGCTTTTTTTGCTTAAATGATTGAAAAAATCATGCTTGGCTTTTGAGTTTTAACATTAACCAAATTCACCAACAGCGCGCTCTTTAGCCCATTCACGGAGAACGAACTTCTGAAGTTTACCTGTCGAGGTTTTTGGAATTTCGGTAATCACTACATCTTTAGGTACTTTGAAACGTGCAAGGTGCTGCTTACAGAATTCGATCAGTTCTTCAGGCGTTGCTTCTTTACCTGCTTTTAATTCAATAAAGGCACAAGGCACTTCTTGCCAACGAGGGTCAGGTTTTGCAACCACTGCAGCTGTCAGTACAGCAGGGTGTTGATATAGAATTTCTTCTACTTCGAGCGATGAAATGTTTTCACCCCCTGAAATGATCACATCTTTAGAGCGGTCAGTAATTTTGGCATAACCGTCGGGTTGGCAGACTGCTAAGTCGCCGGTATGGAACCAGCCACCGGCAAAGGCTTCAGCCGTTGCTTCTGGGTTTTTCAAATAACCTTTCATAACGATGTTGCCACGGAACATGATTTCACCCATGGTTTGGCCATCATGCGGAACAGGTAACATGGTTTCAGGATCAATGACTTTCATGCCATCTTGAAGCGGGTACGGCACACCTTGGCGAGAATGCAACTGTGCTTGTTCTTGAATGGAAAGATCAGACCAGCCTGCTTGCGATGCGCAGAGTGCAGATGGGCCATAGGTTTCAGTCAAACCGTAAACATGTGTGACATTGATCCCAATATTACGCATCCCTTCAATAATCGCTGCAGGAGGCGCTGCACCAGCCACCATCACTTCAACGCGATGATCAAATTGCGCTTTTTTCTCTTCAGGCGTATTGATCAACATTGAAAGTACGATTGGCGCACCGCAGAAATAATCTACTTTGTGTTCTGCAATCAATTTGAAAATCAGTTCAGGGTCAATTTTACGTAGACAAATATTGGTTCCGCCATTGGCTGCCATTGTCCAAGCAAAGCACCAGCCATTACAGTGGAATAGGGGGAGCGTCCACAGATACGTTGCACGCGGTGTCATGCCGCAAGCAATGATATTACTCGCTGCATTGATATATGCGCCGCGGTGATGATAGACCACGCCTTTTGGATTGCCTGTCGTGCCCGAGGTATAGCTTAAGCTAATTGCATCCCATTCATCTTGAGGTAAGTGCCATTCAAAATTGGCATCGCCTTGTGCCAACCAGTCTTCAAATTCGATTTGTCCAATCGGTTGTGCTGTGCCTTCAAATTCAGTATCTGCAACATCAATGACATAAATCTCTTGATCGATTAAAGCTAAAGCTTCTGTGGCAACCTGAGTGAATTCAGGGTCAACCAATAGGACTTTGGTTTCCGCATGTTTCAGCATGAAGGCAATGGTTTTCGCATCAAGGCGTGTATTTAGCGTATTCAGTACTGCACCGGCCATCGGTACTGCAAAGTGTGCTTCAACCATAGCAGGAACGTTCGGTAATAACACAGACACGGTGTCGTTTTTGCCAATGCCTAATTGTTGCAATTGATGCGCAAATTGACGACAGCGGTTATACGTTTGGCGCCATGAAATATGACGATTGCCGTGGATAATGGCATCCTGATCAGGATAAATATAGGCTGCACGCTCTAAATAACGTAGAGGCGAAAGTGCCACAAAATTTGCCGGGGTCCGTGGCAATTCATCGTATGCGCTAACCATCGTGGTACTCCAAGTCCATGTATATTTGTTTTAAATCTGACTTAACAATAATTCAGTCCATAGGGTCTCTGCATTTATGCTTTAGTCGAGTATTTATACTAATTTTTTAAATGATTGAAAATGAATAAAATAAAATGCAATTCAGTGGCGAAAATGAACCCTGTAGTTCTCAAAATTGATTTTTTAGAATAAATGATTTAGCTGAAAAATAGACAATAATTGTTGGTTTTTTATGCTGATTTTGCAGATATTTCCGTGTGTGATCCTCTTTATTGATAATGTTTGAATGATGCTGATTGAATAATCTAGAGCGTCCTTAAAAGTCTGTCAGGGCTTTCAAACGAATGGTTTTATCTCTTTGATTTATGGATTATTTGCTGTTTTATAACAATAAACTTAAATTTGAGTAGATGCTGAACTTCGTATAATCTAAGTAAAAAATCAAGATGGCTTGTGCATCAACATTGCAAAAGCGGAAATCAAAAATAAAACAATACGGCTGAATACAATAAAAAGTATGGCGATAAGGATGAATATGACAATTCAACACGACATTGCATGGGAAAATTGGTCAGGTGCTCAGAAGTCGATCCCGAAGTCATTTATACAACCGAAAAATCTTGAGCAGTTAATGGAGGTGGTTCAATCCCAACCTAAGATTCGTATGGTTGGCGCAGGGCACTCTTTTAGCCCTTTGGCAAAAATCACAGATACCTTAGTAAGTTTAGATCATCTCAAAGGTATTCTAGATATCGATGCTGAACGCTGCCAAAGTACCGTCCAAGCTGGCACACGATTATTTGATTTGGGCGAGAAGCTCGCGTCTTTTGATCAGGCACTGATCAATCAAGGAGATATTGATCGTCAAAGTTTGGCTGGAGCTATCGCAACAGGGACACATGGCACAGGACTCGAATTGCCGTGTTTATCGGCACTGGTTAAGGGGTTTGAGTTATTAACCGCGCAGGGCGAGTTACTACAATGCAGTGCTGAACAGAACAGCGAAATTTTCCAAGCAGGGCGTGTTTCACTCGGGAGTTTAGGCGTGCTGACGCATGTACAGCTGCAAAATCGACCGATGTATAAACTCAAAGAACAGACGCGATTATGTCCACTGAACGATGTCATGCAGAATATGCAGCAATGGCAATATGAACATCGACATATTGAGTTCTGGGCATTTAGTCATGCCGATCAGGTTATTTTAAAAACCTTAGATGAGACGGAAGATAACCTTCAACCTCGAAAAGAACAGTGGTTAGATGACGACGTATTACTCAAACTTTGTGCAGAATTGACGCGAATTTTTCCACCACTGAATCCATGGCTACAAAAATTATTAGGTGTTTTTGTCAAACCTTCTATCAACGTAGACTGGTCAAGTCGAATTTTTCCTTCTGCTCGAAGTACCAAATTTAATGAGATGGAATACCAGATTCCGCTGCAACACGGGATGAATTGTTTAGAAGAAATTTTGCATACCCTTCGACGACATAAGGTTCCGATGTTTTTCCCGCTAGAATATCGACTTGTACGTGGGGATGATATTTGGCTCAGTCCGTTTTATCAGCAAGATTCGGCCTCAATTTCGGTGCATCAGTTCTATAAGCAAGATTATCAAGTCATCTTTAAGCTCGTGGAGCCGATTTTTTTAAAATATGGCGGGCGTCCGCATTGGGGGAAATTGCATAGCCTAAATGCGCGGCAGCTTCAAAATGTGTACCCCAAGTGGCAAGATTTTTTGAATATTCGACAAGAATTAGATCCTCAGCAAAAGTGGCTCAGTCCAGAGCTACAGCAATTACTGATTGAATAAGCGTCGTGGAAGGTTAAACACTGAAGACCAATTGAACGATATGAAAAAGGGGATGGCATGGATGCATATTTTCAACAGTTGAATACGCTGTTAAAGCAAAACGGGACGGGGATGCCCCAGTTAATCGTGGATGTTGATGCATTAAATCACAACTTGGTGATCACTCAGCAGCAAATACCACATAGTCTGCATCCGCGCTTGGTGGTGAAATCCTTGGCGTGCATGGCATTGCTTCAACACTGTGCTACACAGCTCAAGACACAGCGTTTCATGCTATTTCATTTTGCACATCTGAAAACACTTTTCGAGTCGATGCCACAAGCCGATGTGTTGTTTGGAAAACCGATGCCAATTCAGGCCTTGAAGCATGCAGACAAGGCAGTTTTGCAGGCCACGCAATCGCAAGTGCAATGGCTGATTGATAGTGAACAGCGTTTAGCCCAATACCTCAAATTTGCTGAGCAGCATCAACTGTGTCTACGCATCAATATTGAAATCGATGTGGGTTTACACCGCGGTGGTCTGAAAACGATCGATGAGCTAAAGGCTATTTTGGATGTAATCGTTCAACATCCTCAACATTTAAAATTTTCAGGATTGATGGGCTATGACGCACATGTGGCGAAGATTCCACGACTGATTCAATCTGCTGAACAGACTTATCAACAATCCCAGAAAAGTTATCAACAATTCAAAGCTTATGTACAACAGCGCTATCCAACTTTATGTGATGAACACACCTGTTGGAATGGTGGTGGTAGTCCTAGTTTTAGTTTTCATTATCAGCAGAGCGTCTGTAACGAAGTCTCGTTTGGCTCGATGTTATTAAAACCCGCAGATTTTGAACTGAAAAATTTACAAGCTTTCCAAAGTGCCTTGTGGCTCGCCACACCAGTGTTAAAAGTGTTGCCGCGGACTGAATTACCACAGTTAGAATGGCTCAGTCGTTGGGCAAAATCTCAGGCTGTGTTTATTTATGGAGGCTATTGGCGAGGGGACTATGTTTATCCTCAAGGCAGTCAGCCCCATGCATTATATGGTCGAAGTAGTAATCAGGAACTTGTGCAAATTCCGCAGACAAGTAGCATAGACATAGATGATTATATTTTTTTACGCCCTGCGCAAAGTGAAATGATCATCCCTCAATTTGCACAGCTTTGGTTGTATCAATCAGATCAATTGATCGCCTTAGAGACATTCAGAGAATAAAAAAGCGTCCTTACGTTCTTTGGTTCAATTGTTTCGCAATTTTTTTTACGTGCGTAACATCAGTTATGAATGAGAACGTGATTATTATGTTGACAGCATAAAGCGCATTTCAGTTGAAATCTGCTTGAATTATCAGGAGTCTTGTAAAAGGAGGCAGAAAAATCAACTTCCATGGGATTAGAGGTTTATTAAAGTTGGCAGGGCGTGTAAAATTTAGGTCGAATTTTATTTATCCACCGTTTTTATCTTTTGGGGGGTCTCCCTCGATCATAATCTCGCGGTGACATGCTCCATTGTACGGGGCATCACTCCTTAAGGATTTTTATATGCCAATTATCACTTTGCCAAATGGCGATCAAAAAGAATTTGATCATGCCGTGTCTGTGATGGAAGTTGCTCAAAGCATCGGTCCTGGTCTAGCAAAAAATACAGTTGCGGGTCGTGTAAACGATCGTTTAGTTGATGCGTCTGATTTAATTACAGAAGATGCAAGCCTACAAATTATCACGCCTAAAGATGAAGATGGTATTCACATCATTCGTCATTCTTGTGCGCACTTGGTGGGTCATGCTGTTAAGCAATTGTTCCCAGAAGCAAAGATGGTCATTGGTCCTGTCATTGAAGAAGGTTTCTACTATGACATCTGGATGCCACGTCCGTTTACTTTAGACGACATGGCAGCAATCGAAGAGCGCATGAAAAAGCTCATCGACCAAGACTACGATGTCATCAAAAAAATGACTCCACGTGATGAAGTGATTAAAGAGTTCACTGCACGTGGCGAAGAATACAAACTGCGTCTGATCGAAGACATGCCTGAAGAAACTGAAATGGGCTTGTACTACCATCAAGACTACTTGGATATGTGCCGTGGTCCGCACGTTCCAAATACCAAATTCTTAAAATCGTTCAAATTGACTAAAATCTCTGGTGCTTACTGGCGCGGTGATGCGAAAAACGAACAGCTACAACGTATTTACGGTACAGCTTGGGCGGACAAAAAGCAGTTAGCTGCCTACATCAAACGTATTGAAGAAGCTGAAAAACGCGATCATCGTAAAATTGGTAAAGCGTTAGACTTGTTCCATATGCAAGAAGAAGCGCCGGGTATGGTGTTCTGGCATCCAAACGGTTGGACTATTTACCAAGTGCTTGAACAATACATGCGTAAAGTTCAACAAGCCAACGGTTACCAAGAAATCCGTACACCGCAAGTGGTTGATTTCACGCTTTGGGAAAAATCAGGTCACGCAGCAAACTATGCTGAAAACATGTTTACGACTCACTCAGAGAACCGTAACTATGCAGTAAAACCAATGAACTGCCCATGTCACGTGCAAGTCTTCAACCAAGGTTTGAAATCTTACCGTGATCTTCCAATTCGTTTGGCTGAGTTTGGTTCATGTCACCGTAACGAACCATCAGGTTCATTACACGGCATTATGCGTGTACGTGGCTTTACGCAAGATGATGCGCATATCTTCTGTACCAAAGAACAAATCGGTACTGAAGTTGCAGACTTTATTAAACTGACATTAGATGTATATAAAGACTTCGGCTTTGAAGAAGTACAAATGAAGTTGTCTACACGTCCAGAAAAACGTGTGGGTGATGACAAACTTTGGGACATGGCGGAAAAATCTTTGGCAGATGCTTTAGATGCTGCAGGCCTAGAGTGGGAACTTCAACCGGGTGAAGGTGCATTCTACGGTCCGAAAATTGAATTCTCACTCAAAGACTGCTTAGGTCGTGTATGGCAGTGCGGTACAATTCAATGTGACTTTAACTTACCAGAACGTCTTGACGCATCTTATGTGACTGAAGATAACGACCGTGATCAGCCTGTAATGTTGCACCGTGCAATTCTTGGCAGTTTCGAGCGTTTTATTGGTATACTTATTGAACACTATGCTGGTTTCATGCCACCTTGGTTGTCTCCAATTCAAGCATGTGTGATGAACATTACCGATTCACAAGCTGAAGCATGTGAGTCAGTCGTCGCTAAACTTAAAGAAAGCGGTATCCGCGCGATTTCAGACTTGAGAAATGAGAAAATCGGCTTTAAGATTCGTGAACGTACTTTAGAGCGTATTCCTTACTTATTGGTTCTTGGGGACCGTGAAGTTGAGGAAGGTACTGTAAACGTCCGTACTCGCTCTGGAAAAAATTTGGGTACTATGTCAATTGATGCATTCGTTGACCTAGTAAAAGCAGCCGTAGCCGAACGCGGCCGGTACATTGTGGAGTAAAAGCGATTAAACAGCCTGACCGTAATCAACAGGGCGGAAAATCAAACCGTCCTGCCTTGAATGATGAAATTCGTGCAAAAGAAGTCCGTCTAGTAGACGAAAATGGCGAGCAAAAAGGGATTGTATCTCTTGCTGACGCTTTGCGTGCTGCAGAAGCAGTAGATCTTGACCTTGTTGAGATTGTTGCTAATGCTGAGCCACCAGTCTGCAAAATCATGGATTTTAACAAGCATTTGTTTGATCTAAAACAAAAGCAAAAAGAAGCGAAGAAAAAACAACATCAAGTACAGGTGAAAGAAATCAAGCTACGCCCTGGTACTGATGTTGGTGACTACAACGTTAAACTACGTGCCATTATCAAGTTCCTTGAAGAAGGCAATAAGGTAAAAATCACGCTTCGTTTCCGTGGTCGTGAAATGGCACACCAACAGTTAGGTTTGGCTCAATTGCAAAAAATTGAAGCTGACGTGGTTGACTATGGTGTTGTTGAACAAACACCAAAAATGGAAGGCCGTCAAATGGGTATGCTGCTTGGTCCTAAAAAGAAAAAGTAAGTGTCCATTAAAAAAGCACTGCATTTGCAGTGCTTTTTTTTGCCTATATTTTGGTTTTTTAATCTCAATGATGTTCAAGGGCACCAATAATTTTTGCTGCGTATTGATTGGAAAATAGAGCAAAATTCATGAATGCGAACTTATGTCTGAGGGTATTAAGTAAGATTCTTTAAGAAAGACAAATTTGATTATATTTTAATTGATATTCAATCGTTGTTTCGATTCAGACGTTTTGAAATGCTTTAATTTAGTTTTAATGTAGGTATAAAGTGAGCAAAGCTTTTTATTGAGCTAACTATGTGAGATCTATTTACATAACACCGGCCGTGAGATGGGGATTTTCAGTACCCTCCAATAGATTTTCATCTTGGTAATATTAGGTCGTATATTCCATGTCATAAAAGCAATCAGAACAAAGTACATTTCATAGAAATAGATAGTAATACAAAGTAGGATTATTTTTTGCAAGATACGCCAAAATTGAAAAAGAGTGGATGAACAGCTTGTAAGCCAGACCCACCAAAGATTCATTAAAACACCTATAGGGAGTATTTAGTTTGGAATAAAAAATCAGAACATAAAATTTGCAATCGAGACACTATATTTTTGAGATGGGATGATTTTAATTCTTGTTTATCATGTTACGAATTTAACTATTTTTTCAAAAAAAAGACCCCGAAGGGTCTTTTTTTATGAGGGTTTACTCAGCGCTATTTTCTTGGACAGGACTTTCTATCAATGCCTTTTTGCCAATTGGAATTTGGCGTGGTAGTTTTTCTTCAGGAATAATACGCTGTAAGTCCACTGTCAATAAACCATTTTCATATAGGGCTTGTTGCACTTCTATATGTTCATCTAAGCGTAAAGACAGTTTAAATGTACGACGAGCAATGCCTTTATGCAGGAATTCCACAGTTGTATCTTGCGCTTCAGTTGGTTTACCTGAAATGCTTAGCACTTGATTTTCTAAGTTTAGCGAAAGTTCATCTTCTGTAAAACCTGCGGTTGCCACCACAATGCGATAGCTATTTTCAGCCGTTTTTTCAATATTGTATGGCGGGTAATTTGGTGTGTCGCTTTGCATGGCATAATCAAATAAATCGTTGAAACGATCAAAACCAATGCTACGACGGAAAAGTGGGTTAAGATTTAAACTACTCATAATTAGAACTCTCTTTAATAAGCAAAGTTGTAACAATAAGAAATGTTCAGTGATGCTTGGCATCCACTGTTCACTAACAAGATCGTTTGATCCTTGTACATGTATCAATATCGGTCTGTGCTGATTTTTTTCAAGGGATTTTTATAAAAAAATTATATTTTTTGAACTTTTGTACCTTAAGTGATTTTAAAAGCAAAGTGATAATTCACATTTTAACGTTACTTTTCAGAAAAACTGACAAGCTTTCACTGGATTAAACATGTTATACATAAAGCAAAATGAGATTGCCTTACTGAAAATTGAAAAGGAATATAGATGATTGATCTCTACTATTGGGGTACACCCAATGGACATAAAATTACCATCGCTTTAGAAGAAATGGGTTTGGAATACCAAATTTTTCCGATTAATATCTTGGAAAATGATCAATTTCAGCCAGACTTTTTGAGAATTTCTCCGAACAATAAAATCCCTGTAATCGTGGATCAGAATGGCCCACGAGGAGAGTCAATTTCAGTTTTTGAGTCTGGTGCGATTCTGCAATATCTTGGACGTAAAACAGGTTTGTTTTATCCAGAAGATGAGTTTGAGCGCGTTGAAGTTGAACAATGGTTGATGTGGCAAATGGGTGGTTTTGGGCCCATGTTAGGACAAAATCATCATTTTAGTCGTTTTGCACCTGAACGTATTCCGTATGCAACTGAACGTTATGTAAATGAATCTAAACGCTTGTATAAAGTTTTGAACCATCAGTTGATTGGTCAAAAATTTGTGGCTGGAGAGTATTCGATTGCAGATATGGCTATTCTGCCTTGGGCACTGCGTCATGAATGGCAGCAAATTCAGCTGGAAGATTATCCATACGTGAAAGACTATATCGATCGACTGACGGCCCGTCCAGCGGTACAAAAAGCCTTAGCAATACAGGTTTAAAAAAAGAGCATGGAAACATGCTCTTTTTTTTATGAAATGAATAGAAGCTTTTCCACCAAGGTCTTTGGTTTTCTTTCAGGGTCTTGAGTGAGAAGGGCTGTAGGGCAACAAAGGGGGAGGCTACACCATTTTCGATATAAGGTTTGAACTTGGCACGTAAAAGTGACTGCTCAACCCGCTTATCAATGTGTGTAAGTCCAGAGCTTTTGATTAATTCAGCTTTTTGAACTTCGCCGGTGGCTAAAACATACAATTTAAAACTAAGGTCACGATTTTGATTGCCCAGATCGTCATTGTTGAAGTTAAAGATAGGTCGCTTTTGCCAAATCATTTGATCTTGTGTAATCACGTGTTGTTTGGCAACTTCAGAAGGACTTTGTGCATATAAAGCGGTCAAAATTTGTAATAACACAATAAAACTTAAGCAAAGAATTTTTTTCATAAAGTGAGTTAAAATTATTCAATATTTGCGTGGCAGATTAGAAGTCTCATGTATAAAAGTAAAGTGCGGAAAGACTCACCTTAAGATTTTAGATAGGACGGAAGAAAATTCTAACGCTGTGTTAGAATGCGGCGCTGCCGAAAAGAACGCGTTGTTGACGGCTTAGTTGGACGATTTTGCGATGAAAGACTTTTTCTTAAATTTTACCCGTATTGTTGAAAATAACCCAAGAATCTATTGGAGTATTATTTTTGGTATTGCAGGCTGCTTAGTGCTATTTGTCGCTGAAATTGTGCATGTTCAAAATATTCTTGCAGATTTACATACCAAAGATCAAAACTTGATGCGAGCTGCGATTGAACCGATTTCTTCACAATATAAATGGTCGAGAATCGTTGTAATTGTTGCAGCAGTGCTTTGGTCAAATTTTGAATATTTGAAGTCGAAGAAAAAATTAGGTCTCTAAGCATTCGTTTCGATGTGGTAGTTTTTAGTTTTATTCTTCGCGGCATTTGGGGCTGCGACCTTACTTCCTTTACAGTCCGAAGCCGTATTGCTCGGCTTGTTGAGCTATGGTCAACATAATCCATGGCTGCTGATTGTGGTGGCCAGTATTGGTAATATTCTCGGTTCTTGTGTGAATTGGTGGCTCGGTTTAAAAGTAGAACATTATAAAAATAAAACATGGTTTCCCGTGTCAGAGCTGAAAATGCAGCAGGCACAGGGCATTTATCACAAATATGGCTATTGGTCTTTGCTACTGAGTTGGCTGCCGATGATTGGAGACCCAATTACTTTAATCGCGGGTTTAATGAAAGAAAACTTCTGGCGCTTTGTTTTCATGGTGACCGTAGCGAAAACAGGGCGTTATCTCTGTATTTATCTTATATTTTTAGGTTTTTTCTGAGATAACAAAACAGGGCATTGAAAGATTCAATCCCTGTTTGAAATGTTGCATCTATTATTTATTTACAGCCATTCACTTTAAATTGAATTTCATCTTTAAAGTTCGACTTTTTGTAGATCCAAAGGGTGCTCGCAGTACGTTTAACCGAGATCTGACTATTTCTCAATGCTTCAACGACTTTCTGATCGAGTGCATAAATGCCAGAGCCTTGCTTGATCTTCACCTTTTTTACTTGTCCGTGTTTATCCACTTTAAAGTTAAATTTGACTTTACGATCGTGCTGTTTCAATTCATGAGTAGTGAGATCTAATTTTGGTTGAGATACATATTGGAATGGCGTTTTCTTATCTGCACTTTGTGCATTCCAAACTTTTGAATCAAAGTTGAAATCACATTCAGGCGTATTGCCTTTAACTCTCAAATTAAACGCTTGATAGCCAATAATGGCTTTGGCTTCACCATTTTCTAAATGTGGTTTGACTTTAGCTTTTTTGACAGCAGAAATTAAGATTCGGTCGAGTTGATCGACACCTGTACTTTCTTCAACACTTGCATCGGTAATTGTGCCTTTTGCATTCGCTGTGACACGAATAATGGCTGCGCGATCACGTTGCTTGAGGTCCTCATTGGCATATACTGGTTTTGGGAAAACCGACCAATTTAAACGCGTGGTTAAATGCGCAGGAGCAACTTCAATATTCTGTGCCGGAAGTTGATGGGTTTTGGTTGAAGCACTAAACGCTGTAGAAAATGGAGCGCAGGCCAAAAGGGTTAAGCACAGATATTGTTTCATAAGTCTATTCTTGCATCACGTCGTAGAGTGATATTGAGTCGATATTGCTGCGCAGTATTTCCTGTATTGAAAATACTGGCAAGGTGTAAATGAAAAATATTCTCTTATTTTTTCGACTGGTGAGTAATGTCCACGCCAAATAAATCACGTGTTTTCGCCCAACTGATTGCTACTACAGCCATTGTCATACAGCCACCACATAGGAAGATTGGTCTTTGCCGATGAGCTGGATGCTCATGATTCGCGATCCCATGAGGTTTATAGCAGGCATAGTAAATGAAAAAAATGGCGACTTTTATTCATGGTCACTCTAGCAAATGCAGGTAGATATATTTTTATCAAGCTACATTTTATAGGCTAATTTTAATGATTTAATTATTTTCACAATCACTGCTATCGAGACGAATTTGATCTGTAGCTGTCATTTTAAAAAATGGAAACCATGATTTTTTAGATTGAACTGCTGTATGGGAAATGACTTGTTTGATTTGTTCATCGATATATTGATTACCTGAACTTTCTATCAGTGTAATGTCTGGAGTGGTTACTGTATTTTTTTTCATTGTGAATGTTATGGAGATAGACGGACTAGTTTTAGTGAACAGACTTCGATCTAAATAGATAGATTGCAAAGTTCGTTGATATTTAAATGCGGTTTTTGCGCCTTTGTCTTGAGCTTCATAAACATTTGAATGAAGTTCTATTTTGCATTGAGGTGAAATACGACTTGGGGAATCAGTATTTTCTTCAATAGTTTCTAGTTTAATAGGTAGGTCAGCAACAAATGAAGTGGCTTGACCATGCTCTATATAAGGCTTAAATCTTGCATATCTTAAGGATACGCTGATTTTTCGATCCAAAGCATCTAAGCCTGTACTTTTGAGAGTTTCGACTTGAGTCACTTTACCAGTCTCATTTACATATAAACGTACAAGAAATTCACGAGACTTACCTTTTAGATCATTTGCATTAAAGTCAATTCTTGGTGTTCTAAGCCAACTAACATCACTAGATTTTAATTTAACTTCTTTGGGCATGGTGTTTAGGTTAGTATCAGCATAGGAATAGCCACATAAAATACTGCTCAGTAAAATCAATGTTTTAATTTTCATAAAATAAATCTTAAATTATTAAAATAAAGGAGAAAAATAGAGTGTAAATCATCCATAAAAAAAGGGCAAAATGAATATTTGCCCTTAATATGATCGGTAAATTTATTTTTTTAAATTTTCATTACTTTGGGTGATATCTACTTTAAATAAATCATGTGTTTTTGCCCAGCTGATTGCAACAACAGCCATGGTCATACAACCACCAAAAAGTGTCGCCATGATCGTGCCCATGTATTTTGCTGCAAGTCCCGATTCAAAAGCTCCAAGTTCATTACTGCTAGAAACAAACATGCCATTCACCGCAGCAACACGACCCCGCATATTTTCGGGCGGGTAGAGCTGTAAAATGGTTTGGCGAACTACTACAGAGATGCTGTCACATGCCCCAGTCATTGCCAGTGCAAAGAGTGATAACCAAAGATTGCTTGAAAATGCGAATAAAATGGTAAATACACCAAAACCCGCTACAGCCAATAACATATTACGCCATGCATGATGAGTTGGAGGGAATTTGGTCAATGCAATCATAGTGATCAGGGCGCCAATAGACGGTGCTGCTCGTAAGTAGCCTAAACCTTCAGGCCCCACTTTTAAAATATCTTCGGCAAAAATCGGTAAGAGGGCAATCACGCCACCAAAAAGCACAGAAACCAAATCGAGTGAAATCGCCCAAAGGACAATTTTGGTTTTCCAGATAAAACGAAAACCTTCACTTAAACTATCTTTTAAATTGTCAGATTCAATTTTAGGGAAGCTGCGTTTACTGAGCAGATTAATGAGGACGAAGCAGACTGTCAGTAGCGCCGCAACACTGAGCAAACTGGTTTCACGGCCCAAAAATGCCAACATGAAACCGCCGAGCATTGGCCCAATAATCACCCCACTTTGCCAACCAATCGTTGTCCATGTTGCACCATTGGCATAGAGCTCACGCGGGATTAAAAAAGGCTTAAGCGATGTTGCAGACGGATTATAGAAACCTCGGATGGTTCCAAGCCCAAAAATGACCGCATAAATCCCCCAAGACAGTTGGGTGACATCAATTTGCCCGAGTCCATATTGGTGAAATAACCCCCAAAGAATCAGTGGCATCGGTATAGAAAAAAACAGACAAATTTTCATAATGGTCTGTTTATTGAAACGATCTGCAAAGTATCCTCCCCACAAAGAGAGAGCAATAAAAGGAATTGCTTCGGCTAAACCAATTAAGCCCAGTGTTAGCGGGTCTTTAGTGATTTGATACAGTGAGTAAGCAACAATAATTTCTTGAATCAAAATGGCTAAGGTCAGACAAAATTGATTGAGCGTAACAATCGAGAAATCCCGATAACGTAGGGCTGCAAAAGCATCCTGTGCAGGTTTCATAATGGACATTAATAGTTGGCGTGCCGACATTATATAAGCCTTATTGGGCATCGCTTATAAAATCATCGGAAAATCTATATCAGAAAATTAATTAAGTTCGATATTCGGTAGAAAGATTCGCTTTTGTTTTGAGCAAAGATGCTTTAGAATACTCGCTCCCTTACCTGCAGGGCGTCTTTGCAATGGTGCAGACGTGCCGAACAGGTGTTCAAAAGAGGTTCTTATGCCTAAGATGAAAACTCGCCGTGGTGCAGCTAAACGCTTCAAGCCAACTGCAAACGGTTTTAAACGTCACCAAGCGTTCAAACGACACATTTTGACCAAAAAATCTGCTAAGCGTATCCGTCAATTACGCGGCTGTGTAATGGTTCACGTAAGTGACGTTGCTTCAGTTCGCCGTATGTGCCCATACATCTAAGGAGATTATAAATGGCTCGTGTTAAACGTGGTGTACAGGCTCATCGCCGTCATAAAAAAATTCTTGCTCGTGCTAAAGGTTACTACGGCGCTCGTTCACGCGTATATCGCGTAGCGTTCCAAGCAGTAATCAAAGCAGGTCAATATGCTTACCGTGACCGTCGTCAAAAGAAACGTCAATTCCGTGCTCTATGGATTGCGCGTATCAATGCCGGTGCTCGTCAAAATGGTTTGTCGTACAGCCGTATGATCGCTGGCTTGAAAAAAGCTCAAGTGATTATCGACCGTCGCGTACTTGCTGACATCGCTATGCATGACGCAGTTGCGTTTGCTGCTTTAGCTTCTAAAGCTAAAGATGCATTAGCTGCATAAGTCTTTATGACTTAAAAAAAGACCGCTTTTAGCGGTCTTTTTTTGGGCTTTAAATTCTTATGTAAGCTTAACCAATATTAATCGGTTTTTGTTTTAAGCTGGACATAAGCAAGGTCTCGGTGCTGAAAATGATAGTTATGCCAATGATAATAAATGGGAAATTCATAAATTGCATTTATTTTAAAGTGCGTGTTGTAGAAAGGTGTTTTGGGTAAAATATGAAAAGTTTGCTGGTTGTCTAATAACAACCATTTCTGACCATCTGCATCCATTGAGAGTAATTGCGCATCGGTCATTTTATGAGTGCCAAAATGCAAAGCATAATAACTATGCAATACCGGCATTAGAAAAAAGCTCAGGCTCAGCGTTAAAAATGTACTGGACAGCACGCTTCCTGTAAACGCCATTTTGGGAATATCTTTTTGTATCCACAATACGCTTGGAATGAAAATCAGCAGAAAAATAATGGCCAAACACAGCAAAACCGGATAATTGGAAATGTAAAAGAACTGCGCTTGCGCGTTTAAATATAAGCCCAAAATACCAATAGGAACGCTGCCGATAATCAGGTAGGCGATCCGCGGGCTGATCTTGGTTTGCAGAATTAAATTTTGCAGATCTTCTTGAGAAAGCGTCAGCGCCGCAATCTCATCCTGAAAATTATAATATTGTTTGAGTATTTGAATCGGCTGCCCTTTTTCATGTTCACTTAAGCATGCAAGGTGCAGTTGAGATTGAACATTTTTAAGGGGGAAGAATAAAAGCTGTGGATTTTCTTTGTTGGCAGTCTGATAAATAGGACGCTGCAGCCATGAGATCCGTTTTGGGCGTTTTATACCAAGAATGGCAAATTGACAGTATTCTACCTCCTGCCGCTGAATGAATGTGCTGAGAGGTATTTTCCACAAGCGGTAATAAATTTTATCAGGCGTAATGACCAGTTTAATCTGCGTTTTTAAGTAATCAATGACAATTATAGATACGATGTAGAGCAGGATCAGCTGGGCATGATCGGCTTGCAGCTTGTAAATCGGGAAATTTTTTAGGGTGAATTGCAGGTATTCAATCACTATGCTGACGTTAAGCGGTTGAGCTTGATCTCTAAACCATTTGAAAAAAGGTATAATAAAGACCATCGCAATGCCTAGTAAAATAAGCATTAAAATTGTTGGCCATGAAATCAGCGGTTTTTTAGCATAAATGTCAAATTCTGTTTTCATAAAGTCTCATAATAATTATGTTGAAATTTTATATTTAAGTGTTTGGTTACTATATTTAAATTTTGAATATTTGATCGATGCTTAGCGCTAAATTATATCTGAAAATGAATAGGCTAGGTAGGTGCTGCGCCCCGAGCCACGGTTTGTGCGTATTATGTCGTGATTTCAATGTTTAGCTTCGATCTTGTTGCCTGGCCGGTTTGTTTAATGCTCAGTTGAAGGCCCGCACATGCACACGGTGCTTTTCGCTCAGAACGGGAAGGTATTTATATTGCGCATGTTCATCATAATTGCGGGCAGAATTAATTCATTCATCTGGGGACAGCTAGAATCTGTTTTTTTTATAAGGCGTGCAGATAGGGGGGACGGCCATAAATGAATGGATAAATACCAACTGAAAAATTATTGGATCAATATAGTCTGTGAAAAGTGTGTTTTTATACTGCAATTGAACCTGACTTTATCAATATCGATGCAGATCTTTTAAATTATCGTGAAGAATAAAAGTTAACCTATCTTATCTAATACTGTTATCTTGAAGTAGGTTCACTTGACTCAAGTAGATCATCATGACAATGAAAAAAATAAACGTAGTCGGTACATCTGCTACAGGAAAATCAACATTTTCTAGGGCATTGGCGGAAAAATTAGGGCTGCATTATATTGAACTGGATAACCTATTTTGGCTGGATGATTGGCAGGAGTGTCCTGACGAAATCTTTTTTGCACGTATCGAAGCTGAAATTGCCAAAGCGAAAAATGGTTATGTTATCGATGGCAACTATACTCGGGCGATTCCGGTGAAATGGTCGGAAATAGATACGGTGATTTGGCTCGATCTACCGTTTCCAGTCAATTTATACCGCTCTGTAAAGCGCGCGATTTCTCGGGCTAAGTCCAAACAAGATCTTTGGCCAGATTCAAATAATCAGGAAAGTTTGTGGCGAATGTTTGGTCGAGATTCAATCGTTTGGTGGATGATTAAAACTCATAAAAAAAATCGTGAAAAATATCTACAGATGATGACTGCACCTGAATATCAACATATTCAATGGATTCGATTAGAGACACCAACTGCAGTTGATGCGTTTTTAGAACAATTGGGCTCTTATGTTTTTGATGTTTAAGTTTTATATTGCAAAAATAAAAAGTGCAGCCAAGTTACAGAAATAATCTTTATACCAAGCTTTGCGCCATGCCTAATGTATGGACAGAAAAGAACAAAAGGAAAATAAAATGTTGGCTGAAATAGTTGGTATGGGTCAAGGTAGCATTACTGTAGAGCTCGAAATGATTCCCCGCAAAGGTGAGGCAGTCAAAATCATGTATGGTGCAGACGCAGAGCTTGAGGGGGAAGTAGTCTCTGTCAGTCATTATATTAATCAACATGCCGATCAGCATCGCGTTCGATTGGAAATTCGTCCATTTAATTATTTAACGACCTCATAATTTTGAAATCTTTCATACAGAAGTATGTTTATAAAAAAGCCCTTCTATGAGAAGGGCTTTTTAGTGTTGATCACATTTATACAGTTAAAGTCCGAAGTAATAAGCCAATAAGCAAATCACTACCGTAATAATAATTAAAGTAATCACTCCACCTGCACCGGGTTTATGGGTTGGATTTGGCGTGTGTGCATGTTGAGGATTTGATTTTCTATCCTCAGTTTTAAATCCATCCAGAGGAGAGCTTTCAACCACAGGAGTTAAACGTGCAGTTTTATAGTGATTGGCGACTTTTACGATAAATTTTGCCGTTAAATCTTCAGTTTTTTGAGCAAAATGTCGCAAATTTAACTGTTCTTCAGGTGTATAGATGCTGCCATCTGCGTGATAGGGATGCTGAATTTTAGACTGAATATGGCGGTTTAATGCTTCTAGGCGATGTAAGCTGTCATGTGCGAAATCCGCTTGTGCATCCGTTGGCAAGAGTGCAAGTTTTGTAGATTCATTCGATTCGCTGCTTAGATCAGGCTGCGTACCATAATAAGGTGTGCCTAACACCTCCGGCTCAATAAAACCTTCCGCCGGTTTTTGCAAAAATAATTCTGCTTCAGTGAAGTTATGAATATCATCCCATTTTGGTAACTGCATATCCGCTTCGATGCGTTTAATGAGTTTATGGTTCAGCTCATAGCGCCAAAAAGTTTCGCGACGTATTTGTAGTTGTTGGGATACAGGTGCTTCATAGTCATTTTCTGCGTTATACCACTCGGCAAGTTCTTTACCAAAAATCCATGCCTGCTTTTTATTTTGTTCGTGGCTCACAATAAAATGGGCAAAGGGAAGAAGTTCAACGTTAGCATTCGGATTTTGTTCATCATTTAGCAAGCTAGAGCTATGTAAGCTTAAGCGTTGTACCCCGTGTTTTTTTAAGCCTTCTAGCCAAATTTGGAAATGTTGAGCCAATAAATGCTGTGATAGCAAATCACGAAAATGGAAACTGTGCTGATCAAAAATGTGGTGATTCAACCAACGTTGAAAACTCAAACCTTGGTTGAGAAATTCATTGCCATAAGTGACGAGTGTGAGCTGTTGTTTCCAGATTGGATCGAGTGCCATAAAGATTGGATCCCATTGATATTGTGTTTATCTTATACTTTTTTTAAAACTTGATGCTAATGCAATTTTAACTTGTGAATGCGCTTCATCATAACGGCTAAAAACTGTTAGAATAAGGGGTTTATATTATTTTTTTAAATTGTTGCTTTGAGAGTTACTATGTCACTGGAAGCCCTGACCACTGAAGCGCTCGCTGCGATTGCAGCAGCAGAGGACCTTGCTACACTCGACCAAGTGCGAGTGCAATTTACAGGGAAGAAAAGCCAGCTCGCGGAACAATCGAAGTCGCTCGGTAAAATGGACCCAGAAGAACGTAAAGTTTTTGGTGCTCAAATTCATGCCGTTCGTGAATCGATTACTGGCGCACTGACTGCTCGTCAAGCTGAATTACAAAAAGCTGCATTAGAACAAAAGCTTGCTAGCGAAACGATTGATATTACTTTACCCGGCCGTGGTCAAACGGTGGGTAGTATTCACCCTGTGACCCAAGTTCAAGAACGTATTTGCCAATTTTTTACCAAAGCTGGCTTTACTGTTGCGACTGGTCTAGAAGTTGAAGATGATTATCACAACTTTGAAGCATTGAACATTCCGGGTCATCACCCTGCACGTGCGATGCACGACACTTTCTATTTTGATGCGAATCATTTACTTCGTACGCATACCTCAGGCGTGCAAATTCGTACCATGGAAACGAGTCAGCCACCAATCCGTATTGTGTGTCCTGGTCGTGTATATCGCTGTGACTCGGACCAAACGCATTCTCCAATGTTCCATCAAATCGAAGGTCTGTATGTGGCTGAAAACACTAGCTTTGCAGAGCTTAAAGGTTTGTTGGTGAACTTGTTAAATGAATTCTTTGAAAAAGATTTGAAAGTGCGTTTCCGTCCATCTTATTTCCCATTTACAGAGCCAAGTGCGGAAGTGGATATCATGGATGAACGTGGTAAATGGTTGGAAGTTTTGGGCTGCGGTATGGTGCATCCAAACGTTTTACAAGCCGCTGGCATTGACCCAGAAAAATACAAAGGCTTTGCCTTCGGTTTAGGTGTAGAGCGTTTTGCAATGTTGCGTTATGGCATTAATGACCTGCGTATGTTCTACCAAAATGATGTGCGTTTCTTACGCCAATTTGCTTAAACAGTTTTATACCTCTCCCTAACCTCTCCTGAAAGGAGAGGGGTTGTCCATCATGACTTAGGGTTCGTCTTCTTTCTCTAAAGGGGCGCTAGAGGGGATTAGAAATTTAGATATATAGGTTTTTATAAATGAAAATTAGCGAAAATTGGTTGCGTACATGGGTTAACCCAGCCATTGATAGCGATACACTTTCTGACCAACTGACCATGTTAGGTTTAGAAGTTGATGATTTATCTCCTGCTGCAAAACCATTTACTGGTGTAGTAGTCGGTGAAGTTTTAACAGTGGTTCAACATCCCGATGCTGACCGTTTACGTGTCACTACTGTAAACATCGGTTCAGGCGAGCCGTTACAAATCGTTTGTGGTGCTCCAAACGTACGTGTAGGCATGAAAGCTCCTGTAGCAACCATTGGTGCAGTACTTCCGGGCGATTTCAAAATTAAAAAAGGCAAGCTTCGTGGTGTTGAATCACAAGGCATGCTGTGCGGTGCGTCTGAAATTGATCTTGAAGATAAAATCGACGGTCTATTAGAGCTTCCTGCCGATGCACCTGTTGGTGTAAATGTGCGTGAATATTTAGATCTTGATGACAATGTGATTGATATCAGCATCACGCCAAACCGTGGTGACTGCTTCAGTATTCGTGGTATTGCACGTGAAATTGGTGTGATTAACCAACTCCCTGTGACTGCACCATTGATTACAGAAGTTGCTGCAACAATTACTGATGAGAAGAAAGTTGTTGTTGAAACTGATGGTTGCCCACGCTATTTAGGTCGAGTGATCAAAAACGTGAATACCAAAGCACCAACTCCTGAGTGGATGGAACGTGCATTGGCTCGTGCGGGCATTCGTCAGCACAGCATTTTGGTCGATATTACCAACTACGTTTTAATGGAATTGGGTCAACCATTACATGCATTCGATGGCGGTAAAGTTGAAGGTTCTGTTCGTGTACGTCAAGCAACAGCAGCAGAAAAATTAACGTTGTTGAATGAACAAGAAGTTGAATTATCTGAAAACGTGATGGTGATTGCAGATGATCAAAAAGCCTTGGCGATTGCAGGGATCATGGGTGGCCTAAGTTCAGCCGTTTCTGATGATACCACTGAAATTTTCCTTGAGTCGGCGTTCTTTGATCAACTCTATATCGCAGGTCGTGCACGTAGTTTTGGTTTGCATACTGATGCATCTCAGCGTTATGAACGCGGTGTAGACTTTGAATTGCCGATGACGGCAATGCACCGTGCTTCTCAGCTTATTGTTGATTTAGCTGGTGGTGAGTTTGGTCCAATTACTGTTGCTGAAAAAGTAGAGCTATTACCAAAACGTGAAGCCATTGAACTGAACCAAGCACAAGTCGATCAACTGCTTGGTTATAAAGTTGAATCTGCATTTATTACCGATGCTTTAACGCGTTTGGGTTGCAATGTCACTGTGAAAGCAGAAGGTGAGTGGACAGTTGTACCGCCATCACACCGCTTTGATATGGCGATTTACCAAGACTTGATTGAAGAAGTAGCACGTATTCACGGTTATGACAATATTCAAATCAGCTTGCCGGTGATTGATGTCAAACTGGCGAAATACCAAGACCAATTTGAATTGGTTCAGTTACGTCAAACTGCAGTGGCTTTGGGTTATCAAGAAGCGATTAGCTTTAGCTTTGCAGATGCGAAACTAGAGAAACAATTGAATCCACGGGTTCAACCACTAGCGCTTGCAAACCCGATTTCTAGCGATCTTGCAGTGATGCGTTCAACCTTATTATCAAGTTTGATCCCATGTGTGCAATACAACGTGAACCGTCAGCAAAACCGTGTGCGTTTCTATGAGCTTGGTCTACGTTTTGATTATCAAGGTGCGAACAGCATTCATGATCTTAAACAGATCCCAACCTTTGCACTGGTTGCAACAGGTTCGCGTACGACTGAATCTTGGCATGGTAAAGCACAGCCAATGGATTTCTTTGACTTTAAAGGCGATGTAGAGGAGATTTTAAATTCTGCACGTTTAAATGTTGAATATGTACGTTCAGAGCGTACGTGGTTGCATCCAGGTCAATCTGCTGAAATCTTAGTCAATGGTCAATCAATTGGTTACTTCGGTCGTTTACACCCATCTTTAGAAGATGAGTTGGATTTGGCAACAACTTGGGTCGCTGAGTTGGATCAATCGGCTGTTTTGCAAACTTATGTATCTAATTTTACAGAATTATCACGTTTTCCGTCGGTTCGACGTGATATTGCGCTTTTAATTAGTGATAAGATTAATGTTAGTGAAATTCAGCAACTTATCGAAAAAACCGGCGGTGAGCTTTTAGACGCAGTTTGGTTATTCGATGTGTACACTGGTCAAGGTGTCGAAGAAGGCAAGCGCTCATTGGCATTTGCAATTCAATGGCAACATCCAACACGTACATTAGAAGATGCTGAAATCAAAACCGGTATGGATAACATACTTCAGGTGTTGGAAAACACTTACCAGGCGACATTGAGGGCTTCATGACAGCATTAACAAAAGCAGAAATGGCTGATCATTTAAGTGAGCTCACGAGTTTAAACCGTCGTGAAGCAAAACAAATGGTCGAGTTATTCTTCGATGAGATTAGCCAAGCGCTAATCTCTGGGGAACAAGTTAAACTCTCTGGTTTCGGTAACTTCGAGTTGCGTGATAAACGTCAACGCCCAGGCCGTAACCCGAAAACGGGTGAAGAAATTCCGATTTCTGCCCGTCGTGTAGTGACCTTCCGTGCGGGACAAAAATTCCGTCAACGTGTTGGAAATGAGCAGATCGATTGATCTGCTTTTTTTTGCCTTTGATTTAGGAGGCGCAGTGTTCATCATCTATCGCACAAGTCATGTTGAAGAATATTCGATTTAAGGTGAGACGATATAGTTGAGTTGAGTTGAGTTGAGTTGTCGTAAAGATTGATTGTGGCTTTCTTTGAGCTAAATCTTCAGTTTTTATTTTTCAATAAGCATGGGTTTAGTATTTTGAATATTAGCTATTTTTTATGAACTAAGGTTTAAAGTTTGAGGCAATAAAAAAGAGAGCCAAAGGGCTCTCTTTTTGTGCTGAATAATCGGTTAGATTATTGAGCAGCAGCTTCAGAAGCAGCAGTAGTAGCTTCAGAAGCAGCAGCAGTAGCTTCAGAAGCAGCAGCAGTAGCTTCAGATGCAGCAGCAGTAGCTTCAACAGCAGCAGCGTCAGACGCAGCAACTACTTCAGAAGCAGCAGCTTCAGATGCAGCAGCAGGAGCAGCTTCTTCAGTTTTTTTAGCACAACCAACGAAAGCTAAAGTAGTAGCAACTGCAGCAGCAATAGCGATTTTTTTGAATAACATGGCATCACTCTCTAAAATATGAGATTAAAAAATAACCTGCGTTAGTCTGTTGTGTGCTTTTATTATGCCTAATTTGAATAGGTATTAAAAATGCATAGAGCAGTCTAACTGGTCTGCGTGTATGCTATCACTGAGTATTTTGAAATGCTACTAGTGACTTTGAAAAAACAGTTAAAAATAGGTGAAAAACGGCCATTTTTTAACAGAAAATAACAATTAAGAGAAAGTTTTATATTGGCGAAATAGCAAATAAACTACTAAAAAGAATAGGGTTTTTTAAAATATATTTTTTATAATCATAAACTTGAAAATAAGTTTACATGGAAATCCATCAAATGTTTCTTTGTGTAACCAAAGTCAACCAAATAAAAAGGCCATCGTTATAGATGGCCTTTTCAGTCAAACATTCAACTTAGTTGGATGCTTTACGTTTCATTTGATCAAAGAAATCATCATTGGTTTTGGTTTCTTTCATACGATCAAGCAAGAATTCCATCGCTGCAAGTTCGTCTTGTGTATGAAGCAATTTACGTAAAATCCAAACTTTACGGAGGTTATCTTCAGACATTAGGCGCTCTTCACGACGTGTACCTGATTTTTTGATGTTCATCGCAGGGAACACACGTTTTTCAGCAATACGACGGTCTAGGGTAATTTCTTGGTTACCTGTACCTTTGAATTCTTCGTAGATCACTTCATCCATCTTACTGCCAGTTTCAATCAACGCAGTTGAGATAATTGTCAGTGAACCACCTTCTTCAATATTACGTGCTGCACCGAAGAAACGTTTTGGACGTTCTAAAGCATGGGCATCCACACCACCAGTAAGAACTTTACCAGATGAAGGGATTACAGTGTTGTAAGCACGTGCTAAACGAGTAATTGAGTCAAGTAAAATCACTACATCTTTTTTGTGTTCTACAAGACGTTTAGCTTTTTCAATCACCATCTCTGCAACTTGTACGTGACGCGCTGGTGATTCATCGAATGTTGAAGCAACCACTTCACCACGAACAGTACGTTCCATTTCTGTTACTTCTTCAGGACGTTCGTCAATTAGAAGGACAATCAAGAAACATTCAGGATTGTTACGAACAATCGACTGTGCGATGTTTTGTAACAACATGGTTTTACCGGCTTTTGGCGGTGCAACGATAATTGAACGTTGACCTTTACCAATCGGAGCAACCAAGTCAACCACACGCGCAGTTAAGTCTTCTGTTGTACCATTACCTAATTCCATTACCAATTGTTCGGTTGGAAATAAAGGTGTTAAGTTTTCGAAAAGAATCTTATTACGTGAGTTTTCGGGTGTGTCGTAGTTAATTTGATTAACTTTTAATAATGCAAAGTAACGTTCGCCTTCTTTAGGTGGACGAATCGTACCTGTAATAGTGTCACCAGTACGAAGGTTGAAGCGACGGATTTGTGATGGGCTCACATAGATATCGTCAGGGCCGGCTAGGTAAGAACCCGCTGCAGAGCGTAAGAAACCAAAGCCGTCCGACAGAATTTCTAGAACGCCATCACCAAAAATCTCTTCGCCGTTCATTGCGTGGCGCTTTAAGATGGCAAAAATAATATCTTGCTTACGGTTACGAGCCATTCCTTCGAGGCCCATAAACTCGGCAATCTTGATGAGTTCGCCAATCGGTTTTTTCTTGAGTTCGGTTAAGTTCATAGGTGGTCAGATAGAATCTAAAATTCTGAGGTACAGGTTGGAAAAGGGAGCAACAAATGTGCCGCGATCATGCAAGAAACGATAGCAATTGGTTTGCACAAAACAATTCAGAGATCTGATTCGTTATATGAAGAGAGATGTGAAAAACAATTCTGTTGCCGAGCGGCATTTTATGTGTTGTGTTGTAAGAAAATGACAGGATTTGAGATCCTTAATTTCTTGAGTAAACAATATAAGAGAGAACACAGCATTTGTCAATTTATCAACCAAAAAAATACGCTGTGTAAAACAGCGTATTTTCGAGTGTTTTTATCGGAAAAATATTAGATGTTTTCTTCGATGAAAGCTGTCAATTTAGATTTTGGTGCTGCGCCGACTTGGGTTGCTACAACTTCGCCATTTTTAAACATTAATAATGCAGGAATGTTACGGATGTTGTAGTTTACAGCTGTTTGTTCGCAAGAAGTTACGTCTACTTTAACGATTTTAACTTTGCCTTCAAACTCAGTTGAAAGTACTTCAAGTACAGGTGCAATGGCTTTACAAGGAGCACACCAACCTGCCCAAAAATCTACAAGTACAGGAGTATCAGACTCTAGTACATCGGCTTGGAAGTTTTCATCAGTTGTATTTACGATATTGCCAGACATGGATTTTGCTCCGGAATTAATTTTTAAGTTGACTCTATGTTTATAAGTATTACATAGCCAACTATAACAATGTAGGGGGTTATGTAAATTTTCGACCTGAATGGTCAGTTTGTCTAATGGATGATCACGATGCCGATGATCGTGTATGACTATCATTGCTTCAGATAAAAAATCGATAAGTTCCGCCCGAACTACTCATAAATGGCTTTTAAATTGCATGTATGTGAATTAATCTAAGCACAATTCTGAACAGGTTTTTTTGAATAATGTCTGATTTTTTGATTGATGAAGAATTACTTGCTGCTATCGATATGGGATCGAACAGCTTCCACTTGGCTATCGCACGTGTAGACCATGGTGAAGTGAAAAAAGTTGCATCAATGTCAGAAAAAGTACAGCTTGCCGCAGGTCTAGACGAAAATAAAAATTTGACCGAAGCCGCACAGCAACGAGGATTAGCCTGCCTAGCACGTTTTGTAGGGCGTTTAAATCCTGTCCAAGCCAACCGTTTACGTATTGTGGCGACCAATGCCTTGCGCCAAGCAAAAAATGGTCATGAATTTATTCAAAAAGCCGCTGAAATTTTACCGAAACCCATTGAAATCATTGCTGGTCGTGAAGAAGCCCGTCTCATTTATTTGGGAGTTTCACATACCATGGCAAACAGTGGTCGTCGTCTAGTGATTGATATTGGTGGGGGTTCTACAGAGCTGATTATTGGTGAAGAGTTTGAACCGATTCATACTGAATCCGTGCAAATGGGCTGTGTCGCTTTTACCAAAGCGTTTTTTGCTGATGGTGAAATTAACCTGAAAAGTTTTGATAAAGCGGTAAATGCTGCTCGCAAGGAAATTGCAGGTATTGCTAACACTTATAAAGCTGCGGGCTGGGATACTGTTGTCGGTTCAAGCGGTACGATCAAAGCGTGTCGTCAGATTTGTGTCAATATGGGCTGGAGTAACGATCAGGAAGAACTGACACGTGACGGTCTATTTAAACTCAAAGATAAATTGCTTAAATATAAGCATGTCAATGAAATGGAATTTGATGGTCTAAAAGAAGACCGTCGAGCAGTTTTGCCAGCCGGTATTGCCATTTTATATGCCGTCTTTGATGTGCTGAATATCGATAAATTGGTCTATTCGGATGGCGCATTACGTGAAGGCGTGATGTATGACCTCTTGGGTCGTTTCCAACATGAAGATGTTCGAGATCGTTCTGTACATGCGTTGATGGGTCGCTACAACGCAGATGTGAAACAAGCTGAGCGTGTAGTCAATACCGCGCAACAACTGTTTAATGGTGTGGCGACCGCACTGAATTTGACCAGTGATGACAGTGATTTACTGCGTCGTGCGGCATATCTGCATGAAATTGGTTTAGCGATTAGTCATAGTGGTTACCATCGTCATGGTGCCTATTTGTTGCAACATTCGGATATTCCGGGTTTCTCGCAAATTGATCAAAATCATTTGTCGCATTTAGTGGCGCATCATCGTCGTAAGTTACGCAGTGATGCACGTGTCGATGTGATGAAAGTCGGTGGTAACAAACTTGTTTACTTATGTCTATTGCTTCGTTTAGCAGTTTTATTAAATCATAGTCGCAGCGATGAGATGCTTCCTGCCATTGAATTAAGCGTGGACAATGCGCAACAATGGCAACTTAGTGTTTCTGGTGATGCCAAACAGTGGCCTTTGTTGGTTGCAGACTTGCATGATGAGCAGGTGCAATTTAAGCATTGGGATATTGAACTGAATATCCAGTCGGAACAATTTATCAATTAACAGACCAGTTAAGTTAGGGATAATGATCGACCTATGAAAAATAAAGCAGCTCAATCTAAAGCCTGGACTACGGTTCAGATCGCACGTCATCCTGAACGTCCGCAGTTTTTGGATTATGTTGGCGAAATTTTTACAGAGTTCGATGCTTTGCATGGTGACCGCCTATTTGGTGATGACGGCGCGATGATTGGTGGTTTGGCTCGTTTAGATGGTCAGCCTGTGATGATTGTAGGTCAGCACCGTGGTCGTAGTACACGTGAAAAATTACAACATAATTTTGGTATGAGTAACCCCGAAGGTTACCGTAAAGCACAGCGTTTATTGGATATGGCCGAGCGTTTTAATCTGCCAGTCTTTACCTTTATTGATACCATGGGTGCGTACCCAGGTGTGGGTGCAGAAGAACGTGGTCAGGCCGAAGCGATTGCAACCAGCTTAGCTCAGCTTTCTTCACTCAAAGTGCCTGTAGTGGCAACGGTATTGGGTGAAGGTGGTTCGGGTGGTGCGCTCGGTATTGGCGTGGCTGACCGTGTGATTATGCTATCTCACAGTATTTATTCAGTGATTTCACCTGAAGGCTGTGCATCTATTTTGTGGAAAACTGCAGAGAAAGCAGAACAAGCAAGTGAAGCATTGGCATTGACGGCAGATAAATTGCAGAAGATGGGCATTGTGGAATACGTGGTGGACGAAGCGGAAGGCGCACATTTAAACCCTGAAAAAGTCATGCAGGATTTGAAAGTGGTCTTGAAGCAAGCTTTAGAAGAACTGCAACCAATGGATGCAAACGAACGATGCGAAGCGCGTTATCAGCGTTTAATGAAGTTTGGCAGCGACAATTTAGGGCTGACTGCTTAAGTCAAATTCAGGCGCTGCCTGAACAAAGCCGATTTTTAATAGGATGTAGTGGTGGCATGGATTCCATGTTGCTGCTGCATCTTATGTCGTTTTTGTGCCCTGAAAAAATACGGGTGATTTATATTGATCACCAACTACAAGCGTGTAGTCATGCTTGGGGCGAGTTTGTACGCGCTCAGTGTGCAGCGTTAAATCTCCCATTCATTATACAGAAAGTCCAGGTTGCGCAAGGTAACCTTGAAAATCAAGCACGCTCGGCCCGCTATCAAGCCTTTGCCCAACATTTACAAGCAGATGAAATATTGGTACTCGCGCATCATCAGCAAGATCAAGCCGAGACACTGATGTTGCGGCTACTTTCAGGTGCGGGTGTCCATGGCCTTGCTGCGATGAAAAAATTCGATGTACGTGAAGATTTTGCTTTATGGCGTCCGCTATTGGATCTTTCACGTGAGCAAATTTGCCAATGGGCAGCACAACTGCATGTGCAAAATATTCAAGATCTCACTAATTTTGATACCGACTATGACCGCGCGTGGAGTCGTGAAATTCTATGGCCTGTACTCAGTGGTCGATTTCCTAAAATGCAGCAAGCCCTGAGTCGAACCAGTTATTTGATGCAAGATGCTGATGAAATTTTACACGAGGTGTTGCAACAAGATTTGGCAGCCTGTGGTTCATCGCAAACTTTATCTTTAGTGGTTTTACAACAGCTCAGTCTGGCACGTCAGCGTCAGTTGTTATCGCACTGGATGAAAGGTGAGGGGCAATATCGTCCAAGTTTTGAAATGGTACAGCGATTATTTTCAGAAGTGATTGGCTCACGCGAAGACTCGCAAGCGGCATTACACTGGAATGGATTTTATTATCTGCGCTTTCAACAGCAACTTCATCGGATTACCAAAGCGGATTATCTGCCAGCAGAATCCATTCAAGAGGTTGAGGTTATAACTTGTGTTGCAGGTCAGTCTCTCAAGTTGCCTACAGGCCATTTTGTGATTCAATCCTCAGAAGTTGGCTTATCACCTGAATTATTGGGGCAGCAACTGCAGATTCGCCCACGTCTTGGCGGTGAAAAAATTCATTTATATGGTCGTATCGGAAGTTGGCCGTTGAAAAAAGCCATTCAGCAGGCGCAAATTTTTCCATGGCAGCGTCATACTATTCAAATATTAAGCCGAGATAATGTTATGCTAGGCGTCTTTACGCCTCAGGGCTTTTGGTTGGCGCAGTCTGAATTTTGTACTCAAGCTGGCTGGCAACCGACATTATCTCTTAACGCTAAATCTGCAATATCGGATCTTCAATCATGAGCGCAATTCTAAATTGTAATATCAGTTTCATTGGTGGCGGCAACATGGCACAGGCTTTAATTGGTGGCCTAATTGCACGTGGTGTCCCGACTACACGTATTACAGTTTCAGATCCCGTAGAAAAAGTACGTGAGCTTTTGGCTGAAAAAGATTTGCATGTGACCGATGATAATGTTGCAGCAATTCGAGATGCTGATATTGTACTTTTTGCAGTTAAGCCTCAGGTGTTGGCAAAAGTTTTGGCACCATTACAAGGTTTGCTAGAAGGGAAGTTGGTAATTTCAATTGTTGCAGGTGCAGAAATTGCAACGATTTCAAAATTATTAGGCACAGAGCGTATTGTTCGTGTCATGCCAAATACACCGGCTTTAGTTCAAACCGGTGCGCATGGTTTGTATGCAGGTGAAGCGGTTTCGGCTGAAGATCGTGATCTTGCAAGTCAAGTTTTGGCTTCAACTGGTTTAACACTTTGGGTAAACTCTGAAGCGCAGATTGATGCGGTAACAGCAGTTTCTGGCTCAGGTCCTGCATACTTTTTCTATATGATGGAAAGTATGATCCGTGCAGGAAAAAACATGGGCTTGGATGAAAAAGTGGCTACAGCACTCACCTTGCAAACTGCATTAGGTGCCGCACAAATGGCGATTACCAGTGCCAACAGTCCTGCGGAGTTGCGTAAAAATGTAACTTCTCCAAATGGTACCACACAAGCCGCGATTGAAGTATTTGATCGTGCTCAGATTTCACAAAATATTCAGGCCGCTTTAGCTGCAGCGCAAAAGCGTAGCCAAGAGTTGGCACAAGAGTTAAGCGAAAGCACCAAATAATTCGATTTGATTTAGGAAAGTTCAAGTATGGGCTCTGCTCAAATTTTTGGAATCATTATTAACGTTGCAATTTTGCTCGTATTTTTCCGTTTTTTAATGCAGCTTGCTGCCGTGAGTCCATATAACCCTGTGGTTTTGGCAACAGCAAAAGCAACAAAAATTGTCGACATCTTTAGCCGAATTTTCCCAACTTTGGCCAAAGGTCGAGTGAATACCGCAGCATTGGTGTTGGTGGTGATTCTGTATTTGTTAAAAATGTTTGGTTTGATGTATTTGTCAGGCGTGGCGGTGAATAGTCCATTCCATCTGATCATTATGACCTTTGTGACCATGATTCAGGATTTAATCCGTTTCTGTCGTTACTTAATTTTTGCATCGATTATTTTGAGTTGGGTCGTGATGTTTAGCCAGTCACGTTCGCCTTATATTGAAGTGGTTCAAGAGTTGGCAGAACCGCTACTTGCGCCATTCCGTCGTATTCTTCCAAATATGGGGATGATTGACTTGTCACCAATTTTTGCGATTTTGGCATTGTTGGTTGCGGAAACCATTATGAAGCAAGTCGCAATTGCATTATTGACTGGTCTTTAATCTGAGCTAAGACGAGTTAAATTAAAAAGGACGCCGAGGCGTCCTTTTTTGTGGATTTAATATGTGGTGTAAAACAATAAATATCTACGAGGAGATATCTCACCTCCATCCAACCTTCCTCCTAGAGGGAGAAAGGCGTGAATGAACGTGAATGAGTTAGTGTGCTTCGTCCCAGTTATTACCTTGACCCACTTCCACAATCAGTGGAACGGAAATTTTCAACACAGACTGCATTACTTCAGCCAGTTGGGCAGAGAGTTCGTCGGCAATTGCAGCATCGACTTCAAACACCAATTCATCGTGTACTTGCAGTAACATTTTGGCTTGATCTTTCGGTAAGATTTTATCGACGGCGATCATGGCCAATTTAATAATATCCGCCGCAGAACCTTGTAGCGGCGCATTAATCGCTGCACGTTCAGCGCCTTGTTTCACCATTTTGTTGCTCGCCATAATGTCCGGTGTATACAGACGACGACCTAAAATGGTTTCCACAAAACCTTGTTCACGTGCCACTTGGCGAGTACGTTCCATATATTCTAAAACACCAGGGTAGCGTTGGAAGTATTTACCAATATAGTTACGTGACTCTTCGCGAGTGAAACCCAACTGACGAGTCAAACCGAATTCTGACATGCCATAGAGCAGACCGAAGTTCACCGCTTTGGCTTGACGACGTTGGTTGCTGGTCACTTCATCGAGTGGAATACCCAAAACTTCTGCCGCAGTACGTTTATGTACGTCTTGTCCATGATTGAAGGCATCGACCAAGGCATGATCTTGCGAGAAATGTGCCATTAAACGTAATTCGATTTGCGAGTAATCGGCTGCAAGTAATATGCGACCTTCAGGTGCAATAAAGGCTTTACGGATTTGGCGCCCAATATCTTCACGGACAGGAATGTTTTGTAAGTTGGGATCTGTGGATGATAAACGACCTGTAGCTGTTAACGCTTGGTGATAACTGGTATGCACACGATGTGTGTCATTATTCACTTGCTTTAACAGACCATCGGTATAAGTGCTTTTCAGTTTAGAGAGACCACGATATTCCAAAATTAAATCGGTAATCGGATGATCGATTTTCTCTAGAACACTTTCACTGGTACTGTACTGACCTGTAGAGGTCTTCTTACCGCCTTTTAAACCTAATTTATCAAAC
Source organism: Acinetobacter sp. YH01024 (assembly GCF_013420195.1). Classification (NCBI taxonomy): domain Bacteria; kingdom Pseudomonadati; phylum Pseudomonadota; class Gammaproteobacteria; order Moraxellales; family Moraxellaceae; genus Acinetobacter; species Acinetobacter sp. YH01024. The sequence continues at coordinate 14,046 of NZ_VOYQ01000021.1, read as the reverse complement.
AGAATCTCGCCGACTTGTTTAGGCGAGCTGACATTGAAGCTTTGACCCGCAAGATCGGTAATTTCGGTTTCTAAATTTTGAATGGTATTGGCAAATTCCACACCAAGTTGGTCGAGGAATTCCATATCTAGCTCAATGCCGTTTTCTTCCATAGAGGTTAGAACACGGGCAACTGGCATCTCAATATTGTGCAAAATATTGATCAGTTCTGGGTGGGCTTGTAACTTTTTATCGAGTACTTCATACAGACGATAGGTCACATGGGCATCTTCTGCGGCATAATGGGCTGCAGTTTCAAGCTCAATTTGGTTAAAGGTCTTTTGTTTTGCACCTTTACCCGCCACTTGTTCGAACGTCGTAGTGAGATGACTTAAATACAAACGTGCGACGTCATCCATCCCATGACGTGTAGCCACAGAGTTAAGGACATAAGAGGCCAACATGGTATCGAAATACCAACCTGCCAAATGAATGCCATGATTTTCTAAGACATGTGCATCATATTTGAGATGATGACCAATTTTTTGTACGTCATAATCTTCAAGTAAAGGTTTGAGTTGATTCAGGATCGTGTCGCGATCAAGTTGTTTCGGCGCACCTTCATAATCATGCGCAAGCGGCACGTAATAGGCATCATGTGCATCTAAAGCCACCGAGAAACCTACAATCTGCGCCACGCGGTAGTCGAGGCTGGTGGTTTCAGTATCAAAGGCAAAACGCTTTTCAGTACTTAGACGTTTAAATAACACATCCCAATCTTCTTGAGTCAATACCGTGTGATAACGTGCTTCACCAAGTAAGTCATCAACACTGGTTTTGTTCGCTTGATCTTCAACTTCAGGTGCATTGGCTACAGTCGCCGTGGTGTTGATGGCTTTGGCTGCTTGTTTGTAGGTTGCGCCATTGGGGTTGTTCGGATGATCTAAAGACTGCAGTTGGTTACGGAATTCTAGTTCCGTATATAAATCACGCAGTGCTGGAATATTTGGGTCGGCAAGTTTCAAATCTTCGTATTTAAGGCCCATGTCGAGGTCACAAACGATGCTCGCCAGTTGATGGTCAAGAGCAATTCCTTCAACATTGTCTTTAATGTTTTGACCGACTTTACCTTTAATGCTGTCGACATTTTCTAAAATGCCGCCAATCGAGCCGTACTCGGTTAAAAGTTTCGCTGCTGTTTTTGCGCCAACACCGGGTACACCACGGATGCCGTCAGAGGCATCGCCCATCAGCGTGAGGTAGTCAATGATTTGATTCGGCCACACCCCAAATTTTTCAAAAACGCCTTGAACGTCCATCGGTTTGTCTTTGAAGCTATCTTCTAAAGTGACACGCTCAGTAACGAGCTGTGCCATGTCTTTGTCACCAGTGGAGATCAAAACTTGATGACCGGCTGCTTCAGCGCGTTTGGCTAAAGTTCCGATAATGTCATCGGCTTCAGCGCCTGGCAACATATGTAGTGGAATCCCTAGAGCACGAATTAACGCATGAAGATATGGAATTTGTTGTGATAATTCTTCAGGCATGCTTGGACGGTCACCCTTATAAATTGGGGACAATTCATGACGGAAGGTTGGTTCAGGTGTATCGAAAATAACGGCCATGTGCGTCGGTTGGATACGACGCATTAATTTTTGGATGGCAGAAATGGCACCTCGGATTGCATTGGTATGCAAACCGGTTGAAGTGGTTAATGGTGGCAGTGCATGGTAAGCACGAAATAAAAAGTATGAGCCATCGACCAAGACAAATGGTGGCATTGATAATTTCCTAATCCTAAAAACGGTTTTATTGTACGTGATTTTTTGCCCGTACGCTGAGTCTAGATTGTATATGTAACTTACCGAATCACTGATGAATAGTTTTAATCCATCCGTCGGGCTCATGTATCATCAAAACATTCAGGAAAATGACGAAGCAGGTATGCTGAAACAGAATAATGAAATCAAGATGATTTGGTTGATGTCGCTGATTATGGTGGGGATCGGGGCATGGTACTTAGACCTCCGTATCCTGAGTTATATCAGCGGCATTGGTTTTATGCTCAGTGTGATGAATTATGTCGATGATTTACAGCACGGCGCTGATGCACTGAGCTCATCAAAACAATCATTTCAAGTGACATCAAAGGTTCCGTTATATATTGCATCGTTATTAACGGTCGTTGGACTGTTAACAGAATTGGGATACTTGGTTGCGATCGGGATTGGCCTGTGGGTCTATTTTTTTCTGCGTTGGCTGAAACGATTAGAACGTCAGCTGCATCTATTGCAAGGACGTGCGCTTCAGTCGCAATCGAAACATGCAGCTACTTCAATATCAGCGTCGACAATAGACCGTCCTGAAAATTTTGATTCTAACGATACACCATCTGTACATCCCGCGACGGCAGTTGGTACAGCTAGACATCAGGCATCATTCAATTCAACGCCTTCTAATACACCATCCAAGTCTGCGCCAAATCTATCTAGTCAAATTCAGCAATGGCTTTTCCAAGGTAATCCCGTGTTAAAAGTGGCGGTACTGGTCTTGGTGATTGGCGTGGTGCTATTACTCAGATTTGCCACAGAGCATTGGCAACTAAGCTTGGCCATGAAACTGCTGATCGTGAGTTTGATCAGTGCTGGTGTTGTCGGACTGGGTTTTTGGCTACAAACCAAAAATCGCAGTTTTGCCTTGGCTCTAGAAGGTCTAGGTCTTGCAGCGCTGTTTTTGACTTTATTTTTTGCCTATTACAATGCCGTGATTCCGGGCTTTGGCATAGCTTGTCTACTGTATGCTGCACTTATGGTATTGACGATTTGGCTCAGTTTGAAACAACAGTCGGTAGAACTGGCAATCATGGCAATGCTGATCGCCTATCTTGCGCCATTTACCTTGCCTGTTCGTGATGCAATAGCAACGGAATTCATCGCCTATTATCTTGTTATTAATATTGCTGTTGCGGTCATGAGTACTTTAAGACCGTGGAAATATCTGAATCAAATCGCATTTTTGATGACGGTAATCATGGGTGGTGGATATGCTTTTTACCACGGATACACCACCGAACGTCAGATGATGAGCGTGCTGGTTTTAGCCCACGCTGCGATTTTTATCTGGCTCGGTTTTCGTTTTAGTCAGTTATTGGCGAAACAAGATCTTGCGCATTTTCAGCTTAAACCTGCCTTGGATATTGCACTGATATTTGCTGCACCAGTGCTTGCTTATCTAGCATTGTATTTGATGTATTTTGAGGAAACGGTATGGCAGGCGGGGTATAGCTTGCTATTCGCAGCGCTTTTTGCCGCACTGTATAGCATCAGTAAACGTAGTGCGGTGATCCCACTGATTGCACAAAGTTATTTGAGTTTGACCTTAATTTTCTTGGCATTGATTCCACCGATAGTATTGAAAGAGCAGTGGAGTGTGGTCGGTTGGGCAGTTGAAGGTGCATTGATATTTATATATGCCTTATACAAGCAGTCCAATATCAGCCGTTATTTAGGCATGGCGCTCTTGGTGATGGCGGGTTGTTCAAGTCTGTATTATTTGGTTCAACTGCCACATTTCCCTGCACAGATGTATTGGGGCGTGTGTTTGAGCTATTTGGCGGCCATTATCGTGACGCATGCTGTTCCTGCATTTCATAAACAGCTTTCAAGTTCGAGTATTGCCTTTCAATGTGTGCAAATGCTCTCAGCAACTACTATGTTCATCATGTTGCTCTTAGATTGGCTGCAGACTAGCCATCAATTGGCCTTGAGTCTATTGATCGTTAGTGTGGCTTATCTGGTGGTGAATGAAGGCTTGTTAAAACGAAAAGCTTCGTGGAGTTGGTCCATCATTAAGTGGACGGGTCTAGTGCCTGTTTATGTGATGGGGCTGTACCAAGTTATTTCAGTGAGTGAGAACGGTCAGTTAATTTGGCATTCAACGATGGAGCAGATTTATTTTGCATTCGCTGGGCTGAGCTTGACGCTGCTTTGGCTACGACCATTACTCGGTGTGCGTGAAGAAAAAGAATGGGTCAGTCTCGGAATTTTGAGTAGCTTGGCGTGGACCAGTCTGACGCTGATACCCAGTATGCCGTATATCAGTGTGGTAATTTTGCCGCTGATATTTTGTGCATGGTGTTATTGGCAAGCGCAGCAACCGGTCTGGAAAATGTTTTGGCAAACGCGTAGCAGTTTGTTTTTGGCTTTAAGTTGGATCATCAGTTCGCAATTATTTAGTCAGCAGGCCTTTGTGGGATATATCTTGCCGATACTGAATCCTTTTGATGTAGTGAGTTTGCTGTTGTTAGCGGCTTTTTTATGGATGTTGAATCAACAGTTAAAAGCTGGTTTAGATCGTAGCTTGGCTGCCGTGTTGAGTGTCCTTGGGCTACTTTGGTTAAGTAGCTATGTCGTGCTTCGTGCCTTACATAGGTATCTGGATACGCCTTATAACAGTTTAGACATTTGGAGCGATGCGACCGTTCAACTGAGTTTTACTGTGCTGTGGGTGTTATTGGCTTTGGTGAGTATGCGCTTTGCCACTCAGCGCCAATTACGTTCAGTTTGGCTACTTGGTGGCAGTATTTTGGTCTTGGTTACTTTGAAATTGGTCTTGCTGGATTTATCTCATGTCGGCACTCTCATGCGAGTGATTTCATTTATGGCCGCAGGTTTTGCCATGCTTTTGATTGCCTATATTGCCCCCATGCCGAATGACAAGATTGAACCATGATGAAGTTCTTAAACGTACTAGATCACTAAGCTGTAGAGGTCGTTGGCTATAAATAGTAGATAATAAAAAAGCCCTGCACATTTGATGATATGCAGGGCTTTTTATATCAATTCTATAAACCATTATTTGAGTTGAGGCTCTCGTTGGATTTCTTGTGTATTGGCATATTGATCGACGTCGGCATCGCTTGCTTGCGTAGAAAGCGGGTGGTCAACAAAACCCATTTTCGGGACAGGGATTTCAATTTTATTTTCGACAAAAGCATTTCGAATCCGTTCCTGCATTTCATCACGGACTTTCAGGAAATTCTCTCTTTGACACCAAATAGCAAAAAGCAGCTCAATGGAAGATTCTCGAAAGGCAGTGACGGTCACGGCAGGTTTAGGATCGGCCAAGACCAATGGATATTTACTGACGGCATCTAATAAAACTTCGCGGACTTTGATGATGTCTTCATGAAAGTTAATCGCAAGGGTAATTGGAATGCGCCGTATTGGAAACTTAGACAGGTTATGTACAGGTGCCCGAATCAGTTGTTCATTCGGCAAACGGACATAGACATTGTCTTGCGTGAGTAATTTGACCGACAACAAATCAATCGAGATCACTTCACCTTCAATGGTATGCCCGCGAATCAGTGTCAATTGAATGGTATCACCAACCTCAAAAGACCCTTCACCGATCAAGAACATCCCGCTGATCAGGTTGGATGCGGACGTTTGCGAGGCAAAACCCAGTGCGACCGTTAAAATACCTGCTGCACCCAAGAAGACGCTGAGTTTAAAGCCGGCTTCTTTTAAACTTGCCATCACAAAGATTAAAAAGATGAAATAGAAAATCCCGCGACGCCAAACCAACTGCTGATGGGCATTGAAACGCATACCTACAGTGCGGATAAAGGTGTTTGAGATAAAACGTGCAATCAGAAAGCCGATGACTGCCAGTAAAACAGCCACCAATAATTCTGTCAGCCGATCGGTATTGAGATTGGCGACCATTCCTTTTAGGCTGCTGGTAATTTCTGTCGAAATATTTAAATCTGCCATGGCTCACCGTTAGAAAAATGAATCAAACATATTGAATAGTACATTGGCTGACTCGCGTGGCGGATGCAGATAAGTCACGTCACCGGCTTGTGGCGGTGTACGGTTTTCAATTTTGACCCGCGGCGGTTTGTCATGACCTTCATGCACGACTCGAATTTGTGAAGTCCATAAACGTCCTGTACTTTCACTATAAAATAATGGCAAAGCTGGTACAGGGACATTCATACGGTCAAAACGAATCTGTTGATTACTCACGTTATGAAACTCAATAGGGGTTACTGCACGAAAAGCACGAGGTTTGAGTTGTTTAAGTTCTGTACGACCATCAACTGCTGTGGCATAGCAAATTTCACCCATTCGATGATTCGGACCAAACCAGGTATCTTTTGGTAGAATAACAGGTATATCAAACAAGGGTTCTCTAAGACCTTCGACAAAACCAGCAATCCAAAGCGGTGTGCTGATATATAACGTTCCGCGCTGTCCGGCTGGAATATAAATCGGATCGACCGGTTTAATCACCACAGACCGATCTGCCAAACGTGGCATGATTTGAATTTTGTCATGTGTCTGGCGGAACATATAACGTTCCATTTTAATGGGTTGTGGAAAACCAAATTCAGGGTCTTGTATCGGATGCCATTGCTGCTCATAGTCAAACTGAAAGGTTGGGCGATGGTATTCCATACGCCACTCTTGCATGCCGCGCGTCACACGGAACAATAAAGACCCAAACTGCCAACTGCGCGGGTGATTCAGTTCAAATTGATATTCCCCCCACCATTTACGTTTTGGGGATTCCTTTTCAGTCAAATCATTTTCTAATGGCAATGCGTATATCCCTTGTCCTGATAAATCCTAAAAACAGACTTCACGCTGTCAGATGCTTAGAGTACACTCAAAACAACTTTTTTCATCATTATAATGCGTGATGCAAGTACTTAAACAATTACAAATACCATATAGTTTTGCCAAACGTCATGGCGTATTGCTTCGATATGAGGGTGATCAAGCTTTTATTGTGCGTCGTGACAGCACGCCACTACTGGCTTTGCAAGAAGCACGTCGCTATTTAGGGCATCCTGCACAATATCAATTATGTAGTGAGCAAGAGTTTAATCAATTACTCAGTGCAAGCTTTGCCGGAGACACCGGTGAGTCTCAACAAGTGGCAGCGGGTCTGGAAGATCATCCTGATTTACTTAGCCTTGCGGACTCTGTGCCAGAAGCTGAAGATTTGATGGATCAGGAAGATGATGCGCCGATTGTACGCTTAATCAATGCTTTATTGTCGGAAGCAATTCGTGTTGGAGCTTCAGATATTCATATCGAATCTTTTGAAAAAAAGCTGTCTGTCCGCTTACGTGTTGATGGTCAATTACGTGAAATTGTCCAGCCTCGTCGTGAACTTGCGCCATTGTTGGTGTCACGGATCAAAGTCATGGCCAAACTCGATATTGCAGAAAAGCGAATTCCACAAGATGGTCGTATTTCACTACGTTTGGCGGGCCGTGAAGTCGATGTGCGTGTATCAACTTTACCGTCTTCGTATGGTGAGCGTGTGGTGATGCGTTTACTCGATAAACAAGCTGGGCGTTTAAACATGACCCATTTGGGCTTGATGCAGCATGACTATGATCGATTGAAACAACTGGTACATCGTCCGCATGGCATTATTTTAGTTACGGGACCAACGGGTTCGGGTAAAACCACAACCTTATATGCGGCATTGTCTGATCTAAATGATGGTTCAAAAAATATATTGACTGCTGAAGATCCAATTGAGTATCAACTTGAAGGGATCGGGCAGACACAGGTCAATACCAAAGTGGATATGACCTTTGCTCGTGCATTAAAAGCCATGCTTCGACAAGACCCAGATGTGGTGATGGTCGGGGAGATTCGTGATTTAGAAACTGCTGAAATTGCAGTACAAGCGTCATTAACAGGCCATTTGGTACTTTCAACGCTGCATACCAATACAGCGATTGGTGCAGTGACCCGTCTTAAAGACATGGGGATTGAACCCTTTCTACTTTCAAGCTCATTGATCGGTGTGGTGGCACAGCGTTTGGTTCGAACCTTGTGCCGTCACTGTGCGACTTGGCATGATGCCGATGATTTTGAAAAAGACTTATTTAAGCATTTAGATGCATCGGCTGAGTTAAAATTGCCACAACCTAAAGGCTGTGAACAATGCTCGCATACTGGATTTACAGGGCGTACCGCAATTTATGAAATCGTCCCGATTGATGAGCAAACACGTCGCCTCATTCATGGTAATGCTGCTGAGTTTGAGTTAGAAAATCATGTACGTGCAAATGCGGGTTCAATACGTGATGATGGATTGCGTAAAGTTTTGGCAGGTAAAACCACCATTGAAGAAGTGCTCAGAGTGACGAATGAAGCGGCTGAATAGTCAGTGTAAAATATAAATAAAGCCCCGAAGCCTGTGCATGGACTCGGGGCTTTGCTTTAGTTAATCTTTTCAAAATGAATAACAGCATCGTATGCTTTATCTGTCAGAGTGAGGTGAGTTGCATCACTGAGTTTCATTTCAATGCTATTGCTCTCTTTATATTTCAAAACATCATGGCTCACTTCGGCCATACCTGATGTAGTACTAGAAGTGCGCTCAGTATTATTTTTATCGAGCCAAAATTCGTCTTTAATTTGGTAGTCATCGCCTTGTTTGCTAATGGAAAGTTTGCGTAGGCTCTCCGTGTCAGGTGTTTGTTTCCATTCTCCTGAAAAATCAGGCGCAGGTGTTTGGCTACATGCGGCTAAGGCCAAGCTTAGAAAAAGCATCGAAAAGTATGTTTTCATTGTAAAGTCCTGAAAATGATTTTAATTTTTTTATGGATGTATAGTTAATTATAGTTTGAATATTAAACATTTTTTTAATTTTATTCATTATTCTTTCTATCGAATATCTCATGATTTTTTATTTCTAATTTGACTAAAAACAGCCCAAAAATATGGGCTGTACAGTCTTTCACTTACCACAAACTGACAATTTTCTTCATTAATTCAGCACGAATGGGCGCGGTTGGGTTACCTGCATTGCGCTGCGTTTCATTTTCATAAAACTTTTGCCAAGTTTGAACTATCTCTAAAGTGACATCTTGAGTTTTAAGCTTTTCAACGTCGGCTTTGGTGATATTGGCTAAGCGCGCTGCAGCACCTTCTGGGCCTGTACCCCAACCAATGATGCCTTGACCATAGGCAGGTAAAGACATGTTGTTCGGTGTTGGCGGTAGCGCAAGACGTTGAATATCTGGATTGACCAAGGATTTAATTTGAGGACGGACTTTTTCAGACAGGGTTAATTCGGCAAAACTTAGTGTGGATGCGCTGATTAGCAATGTACCGATAAGGAGAGATTTAAGCATCATAGATCAACAAATGAATGTAAATAAGAATCGTTATATATTTTAGCAAGGTTTTGGCGGCTGAATAAGAATATTTAAATGTATTGGAAATGGATAAGATTTTATTTTGAGCTCAACTGTAGATTTGTAGAAGTCAAAAAGTTCAAAGCACTATTTTATAAGAAATTAAAACAGTGCTTTGTATAGATAGCTGAAAATGGATTTAAGTCAAAACATTTAAAGTGACATTAATATTGTTTCGGGTAGCATTTGAATAGGGGCACACAATATGCGCGGCATCGACTAATTTTTGTGCCTCACTTGCATCCATACCCTCAAGATGAATATTAAGCGTCACTTCGATACCAAATCCTGTTGGAATAGGGCCGATACCAACATCACCCTCGACGTAGGCAGCAGGGGTAATCGAAATTTTATCTCGGTTAGACACAAATTTCATTGCACCTAAAAAACAGGCTGAATAACCAGCGGCGAAGAGTTGTTCAGGATTCGTACCATTACCTGTACCCCCCCATAATTTTCGGCACCGCCAATTGAACATCTAAATGACCATCGGACGTCGTTGCACGACCACCAGTGGCTTTTGCATGGGCTGTATAAACTGCTTTTTCTAAAGTCATTTTTCTAATCCCTCAGATGATGGTTCAAAATCATATCGTGGGGGATTTTGTTTAAATAATATTCAGTTTTTTTGTAATTTTATACAGAGTGAAAATCAATATTGAACCAAAACACGGTGCTGCATCAGTGGCATTGATGCACGAATCTGCTGCTGTTCGTCTAAGTCAAAAGGAAATGTGAGTAGTTGAGCGCCTTCTTCTGCGGTGATTGCTAAAATTTGACCACGGCTGTTGCTTGCTCCAGCATGACCCCAAGTTTGACGCTTTTCACCATGCCAGCCTTGTTGTGCGGCACCTAATACAGCACATTGACTATCCATGGCACGAGCTTGCAGTAACAACTGCCAGTGCATTTCACCCGTGGTATAAGTAAAAGCTGCAGGCGCCGTTAAAATGTTTGCACCTTGGCTACGAAGTTTCAAAGCCAGTTCAGGAAAGCGCAAGTCGTAGCACACCATCAGGCCAATATTGCCAAAAGGTGTTGTTGCAACTACGGTTTCAGTACCAGGTTCAAAAAATTTTGATTCTTGATAGCCACCGACAGCGTCACCAACTTGCACATCAAATAAATGAATTTTGTCATAACGTGCTTCGGTATGTTCAGGGCTGATACACAGGCTAACAGTACGGACACGGCCATCTTGAATGATTGAACCATCTGGACGATAAGGGCATGGGAGTGTGCCCGCAACAATCCAAAGTTGATAACGATGTGCGAGTTGTTCTAGTCGCTGCTGAATACTTTCAAATTGCGCCGCGGTTTCGCGTTGTTTACCTGCGGCAAAACAGACAAAATTTTCGGGAAATACAATGAGACTCGCACCTTGAGCCTGACTTTGTTGCATCAATGACTCGATCACTTTGAAGTTATCTTCAATGTCATTTTGAGAATTCATTTGTGCAACGGAAAGTAAAGTCATGCGAAGAGAGTCTCTGCTGTGATTAACCTAAATTAGACATTTTGCTGCTTGGGTTGCTCTAGATTGTCCTGCTCTTTTTGCAGTTGTTTGACCAAAGGCTCAAACATATTTTGGTTGCTATCATTTAGTTTCATCAGCGTTTTGTGTGCATCTAAAACCGTATTCAGCATATTGCTATGGGTAATGTGTTCTTCCATAAGTGCGCGAGTGCATACACTTGGATCACCACAATAATTCAAAATAACAAACACCTGACCTAAACCCATGCTATTGGCAAGCGTTGTGATATCAGAGTTTGTAGACAACATTACCGCTTGGATTTGGTGAACTTGTTTGAGCTTCAAACCCAGTTTCGCCAAAATGCCAAGAACAGTACTATCGATAAATGTCGTTTGGGTTAAATCAACGATTGCACCGACGACATTTTGTTGCTGTTCAATTTTGTTTAATAACTTGTCTAGACTAATACAAGATTGGGCACGCACTTCGCCAATAAGCTTAAAAATATGCGTTCCGTTCAAGCTTGCATATTCAACATGACCTGTTGACATATAAATGCCATTTGCAGAGAAGGATAGTAAATTATCCCATAGGGGCACAGCTTACTCAAGTAGCCGAGTATGATCAGAAAGTCGTATTCGGTTTAAGTGATTGATTTCGTGATTAATTGATTCGACGTAAACTTAGGATGGCAATATCATCAGCAACATGGTCTGGTGCTTGAAATGATTGATTTTGCAAGTGATAAACCAATTGACCTAGCTGTTCATTCAATCCACCGTCAAAAGGTTCAAGTGCGCCATCCGAGCAAATTACAAAGCGAGAATAACGATTTAAGGTAAATTCAAACTCTTCAACTTCTAGATCTTCAGTTAAGCCGAGTGGGAAGCTGCTGGTATTTAAAATTCGCGCAGGAAGACCGGGTTCAAATAAAATGGCCGGCGGATAATGCCCTGCACTAGACCATTTCAAGACATGCGTATCGAGATTGAGTATCCCAGCAATCATGGTAATGTGCTTTTCAATATTTTCTTGAACCAGCATGCCATTGAGCTTTTTGATGAGTTCTCTCGGGGTTTTTGAACGACCGTGGAAAGCAGCCATCCATGAGGTCAGTAAACTACTCGTTACCCCATGACCAGACACATCTGCGAGATAAAACATAATTTCTTTATCGCTGATTTTCCAGTAATCGTACCAATCACCCGATAAATAAGCAGAAGGTTGGAAGAATGTTTCAACTTTATAATTGTGGAGTTCGATTGGATTTGGCAGTAAGCGTTTTTGCAAATCTGCAGCAGAAGGGAGGTCGCGGCTGTCTTGATTGCGTTTGTATTGCGCATCAATTTTAGTGAGTGCTGCTTGGAGGTTAGTTGGAATATGATCCCACACCCATCCTGCTAAAGCACCTTGTTGCCACGCTTGAGCCAATGCAGCGCCCTCATGCTCAAAAGCGAGCACAATGGTAGGAAGTGTCCATTGGTGATTTAAAAAGTCGGCAACATCAGCAATTGCAATGATCGTTGGATCATACAAGTCTAGATCTTCAATGTTAATCATTTGTACGCTAGGAAGCGCATCAAGTACCTGATCTAAATATGGAATATCACGAGTAGGTTGAATGAAATACATAAAGAATTAGATGAATCCTTCGATAGACAATAAGTGTACTATAGCAAGCTAATGATGGCTGGAGGGAAAAACCACACCAGCCAATTGAAAAATTTTATTTATTCAGTTGTTACCGTGTCGGTATCATCTGAACTGCTATCATCAATGAAATCGGTAGAATCATCAGATGAAACATCTGTTGAATTATCTTCAGATTCATCAATATCGTCATCTTCTTCATCAATAAATAAGTTTTCTTCAGCAATACCTTTTTTCTCGGCAATAGAATAGTTCAGGCGTTGCAAATAGATATCACGAATTTGAGCGTATTTATCGCCTTGCAATACACCTTCGATATCCAGTAATTGAGCGCGAGTATCAATTCCACGTAAAGTTTGCTCAGACCAGTAAGCTACATCATGACCATCAAGCATATATTTCTGTGGACGTCCTTGACTATCTACAGCTAGACCAACGGTTTGGCGCAATGTGCTTGGGCCAAGCACTGGTAGAACAATATAAGGACCAGAAGGAATACCGTAATATCCTAAAGTTGCACCAAAATTTTCATCTTCGGTTTCTAGGCCTAGGCGACTCGCAGGGTCAGCAAAGCCTAAAGTTGTCAGTGTATTAACAGTAAAGCGACCTAGACTTTTTGCGGCACGTGTCGGTCGTCCTTGGATGAGTTGGTTAAACGCATTCCAAGGTTCGCCTAAATTTTTACGGAATAAACGATAAGATTCACGAATATCCTTTGGAGTTTTTGCGACATATTGCACAGCAGCAGGGCGGGCAATATGGACATCTAAATAATCATTAAATGCGTAAACTTTCCGGTTGATCGGTTGGAAAGGGTCTTTATCTTCTTCTGATTGTGCTGCATTCGCATTAACAGATAATTTTTTTGCAACTTCAGATGACTTGACCATCGCAGCATGCGCAAGTTGTTGTGTTTTTGATTTATTGGCAGCTTCTGAATCTTGAGCAACAGGTGCTGAAGCTTCGTCATTTGCAAATACAGGTGTTGTTACGACAAGTGACAATAATCCTGCATATAAAAAAGAAGTTTGGCGCATATATAGTCCTGACGCTTTTAGCGCGGCAAAATGTTTGCCGTATAATAAGTAAAAACGTTCAAATAATCCTGATTTATTACTATTAAACCAAATTTGATCAAAATATGAATGAAAAAATGTAATTTGAGTGAAAAATGTGCGTTCAAAATAATTATTTTAAAAAAGGTGTTGCAACGGTGCTGAAATACTGTAGAATGCACATCCATCGGCGGTGATGAAGATTAAAACTTCTGATAAAACAATGACTTGGTTGAATTGATTAAGTTGGGTTTTATTTGATAAGTTTAAAAATAATTTGAATTGCTGGTTGACTCTTTAGAAATAAAGAGTAATATAGCTGACCTAGCTTGCTGGTGACGAACCAACAAGAAGATCATTAAGAGATTATGAAGAACAACTTGTGTGGATTTTTACTGATTGATTGATCGAAATATTATCATTGATTGATTGGTTTAAATTACTCGAAGTTTATTTGAGCGAAATTTAAGTCAGAAAATTGATGAGCCAGATTTGGAAGTTTAGATTAAAACTTCAAAATGATTTTAACTGAAGAGTTTGATCATGGCTCAGATTGAACGCTGGCGGCAGGCTTAACACATGCAAGTCGAGCGGGAATAGGTAGCTTGCTACCGATTTCTAGCGGCGGACGGGTGAGTAATGCTTAGGAATCT